>JADEXW010000024.1 GCA_015206935.1 Pseudanabaenaceae cyanobacterium LEGE 13415
CCGCTAGGCGGTGCGAAAGTGCCTTGGGTTGCTTGCAACATTATGATTGTGTTTGCGGTATCCGGTTTGTGGCATGGCGCAGGATGGAACTTTGCGATTTGGGGAATCTATCACGGAAGCTTGCTAGTGTTTCATCGCTATGTTGGGCGTTCTCTCAAGCTACCGAAATTGCTCGCTTGGTTACTCACTTTTACAGCGGTGATGTTTGGCTGGCTGTTCTTTATGGAAACGAACCTGGAGCGATTGAGTTTGAAGCTACAAACGCTTGTGATGCCAAAAGCCTATTCGATCGCAAATTTATCTGCGATCGAACACAAAGAATTTCTTCTCAGCATGATCGGGCTATGTACTGCTTTCTTAATCATTGAACAGATCGCGAATTGGCAGCAAAAGCACTCTCCTTACGACTGGTTTTTGTCGCATGGGATGTCTCGATTTTTGTTGGGATGCACGATCGTATTTGCCTCGGTTAAAGCCTCTTCTGAGTTCATCTATTTTGCGTTCTAATGAGAAAAGCTTGGATTAAATCAGCCACTTGGATCATTGCCGCGATCGGGGCTTGGGGAATTGGGACAGCGGTGAATGCGGTTTTCAATCAAACGGAAGTAAATTGGCTGGTGTCGATTTATCGCCAGAAAAAGGCGCTTTCTGAGCAAATTCAAGCTCCCCGACGCATTTTGCTGGTCGGTGGTTCAGCGACGCATTTTGGCGTGAATGCGGCTCAGATAGAACAAAACTTGAAGATGCCTGTAGTGAATTTGGGACTCCATGCGGGATTGGGACTCGATGCAATTTGCGCGATCGCAAAAGAGCAAGTTCGTCCTGGAGATCTCGTAGTCTTGTTGCCGGAGTATCGAATCTTGGCGAATCCAGACGGAGATCATAACAAAGTCATGACTCAACTGTTTGGAATCCAGATCGGGGATTATCAAATCGGTGAGTCTGACCCGAAACAACAAGTCAATAAGGCATTGTTAATCGGTTCATTGGGCATCAATAGTACAATTCAGTTGCTTCAACCGCGATCGACCGGTCAATCGGGTTACTCGACAGAGCTATCTGCGCGAGGGGATGCACTCAAGTTACCGACTGGAAAAGTTCGGATAGATCAGGTTGATGAAAAGGTCTCAGCATATTCGTTCCAGCAGTTGAAAGCGTTTCGGCAACAAGTCGAAGCAAAAGGCGGTCGGCTTGTTTTTGGATTACCTTGGCGATTTGCTCAAGCGGATTCCAACTCGAAAGCGATCGCGCAAGCAGTTGTCGATACCCTGGCTCAGATTGCGCCTGTGATCTACGATCGACGATCTTTGAATCTCAAAACTGATCCTCAGCTTTTCGGAGATACACCTTATCACTTGAGCAATCAAGGCAGATTGTTAAGGTCGCGCGAAATGACTCAACAACTTAAACCCCTGCTCTAAATTCTTTGAGATTTGATGCTAAACGGTGCTTTGATACCAAAAACTTGCAAATTGACCCAAATTTGCTTTGCTTTAGGTGCAACTTTACTCTTGTTTCCATTTGCCATCTTTGCTCTGGACTGTCTCACCTTAGCGGTTGGCGGATCGATCGCTGCTTGGCAAGCCTGGGTCGGACTGGTGATAAGCTGCGGACTTTGTTTTCAGCAGAACTCCAATCGGAAACAAGCTTTGATCGTTCTTGCGATCGCGCTAGGCGTGATTGGTCTGAGCTTGTGGGTCAGTGGATCAATCTATGATTTTTCTTGGGATGGACAGAACTATCATCAAGAAGCAATCTTGCAATTGAGTGCAGGTTGGAATCCGTTTTATCGATACCTCGATCAGTCGCTGGATCACAGTATTTGGCTGAATCACTATGCAAAAGCGTCCTGGATGATTCAGAGCAGCCTCTATCAGATGACGCAACATCTAGAGACTGCGAAAGCGATCAACTGGATTCTTCTAGTGGCTTCTTTCTGTTTAACGGTTGCAGCACTGAGAGAAACGATCCCGCTCCCAAAAGGTTGGATCATTGCGATCGCGAGTTTGTTAGCCCTAAACCCGGTCGTGATCGTTCAACTCTCCAGTTTTACGATCGATGGATTGCTCGCGTCTTTGTTGTTAATTTTAGGAGTTTTGCTGTACTGGATCGGGAGTGGTGGCACGTTCATGCCTTTATTTTGGCTGGCAGCGGCGAGCGCCATATTGCTGATTAATCTGAAATTTACGTCGTTGGTGTATGCGATCATATTTATCTTCGGATTACTCGTTTGGTTGTTTTTTCGAGATCGGAAAGTTTTTTATCAAGCCTCGATCGGCTTTCTGTTCTGTCTCTTTATTGGTGTTGCTGGAGCAGGGTTTAATCCCTATATCACTAACATACTCAAGCAAGGGAATCCGTTCTATCCGCTGAGAGGAAACGAAAACGTTGATATCATCGCTCCGCAAATTCCAAAGAATTTTATTGGCTTAAACCCGATCGAGAAACTGCTTTTTTCAGTATTTGCTGAGTCGGATGACGCTCGAAATACAACTGCACAACTTAAAATTCCTTTCTCTGTAAAACTCCGCGAAATCGGCGAGGTTTCATCTGCGAGAGTTGGAGGATTCGGAGTTTTATTTAGTGGTGCAGTTTGCCTGAGTCTGATTGTGGTGTGTTTCCGTAAGTGGAAACCTTTTCAACTCACAACAGTCGCTCTAGGGACAATTCTTGCTTCAACCTTGATTAATCCGGAAGCTTGGTGGGCAAGATACGCACCGCAGGTTTGGTTCTTCATGCCGATGGCGATCGCACCGGGATGGATAGTTCAAAAGCCTGCACTGAATCGCAAAGTACTCCGATTTTCAAGTTATGCACTTGCTCTAGTCTTGTCCATTAACTGTGCCTCGATCGTAGCTCCAGAGATCTTTCAATCGATTCGAGGAGCAATCACGGTGAACCAACAGATAAACAAACTGAAACAATCTGGGATTACTCAGGTGAGCGTTCAATACAATCTCTTTCGCGGCAATCGTACCCGATTTCTTGAACACGGGATCACCTGGACAGAAGTAAACCGGAATCAGAAACTTCCTTGCAAGAATCCGACTCAGTTTTATCGATCGAGAACTCTGTTCTGTCCGATTTCTAAGGTATAACCATTGCAGTTATTGTAATTTGAATCATGAATCTAGCTACCCTTACTCCAACGCTTACGATCGGTGAAGGACATCCGCTGGCTTTGATTGGCGGTCCTTGTGTGATTGAGTCAGAAGACTTCACCTTGAAAATGGCAGACGAAATTCGTCAAGTCTGCGATCGCTTATCGATTCCGTTCATTTTCAAGTCCTCGTTTGATAAAGCAAATCGCACTTCGATCAATTCTTTCCGAGGACACGCGATCGACGATGGCTTAGAAATTCTGAAAAAGGTGAAAGAAAAAATCGGTGTTCCAGTACTGACCGACATTCACGAGAGCTATCAAGCTGCGATCGCGGCTGAAGTGGTTGATGTTCTGCAAATTCCCGCATTCTTATGTCGCCAAACGGATCTATTGGTTGCGGCGGCTGAGACGGGACGCACTGTGAATGTGAAAAAAGGACAGTTCCTCGCTCCGTGGGACATGAAAAATGTGGTGCGGAAGTTGGAAACTAGTGGCGCGAGAAACATTTTGCTGACTGAGCGCGGAACGAGCTTTGGCTATAACGCGCTGGTGGTGGATTATCGATCGATCCCTCAAATGAGAGCTTTGGGGTATCCAGTTGTGTTTGATGCAACTCATAGCGTTCAAATGCCCGGTGGACAAGGAGATAAATCGGGTGGACAGCGGCACTTTGTTCCGACATTAGCCAAAGCTGCGGCTGCGGTTGGGATTGATGCTTTGTTTATGGAAATTCACGAAGACCCGGACAATGCACCAAGCGATGGTCCCAATATGATTCCACTAGCAGAATTGGAAAAGGTATTGCAGTCGATTTTGCGAGTTCGATCGGCGGTGGCAGAATCATGACTTTACTCACACCAGCCGAACTCGAAGCGCGACTGGCTCAAGTTCAATTACTTGCACTCGATGTGGATGGCGTTCTCACCGATGGTGGATTGTACTACACCGAAACAGGCGAAGAACTGAAGAAATTCAACGTCAAAGACGGGTTAGGGATTCAGCGAGCAATGGGATGCGGCGTGCAAGTCGCGATCTTTTCGGCAGGATCTTCTTCAGCAACCTTACATCGAGCAAAGCGGTTAGGCATTCAGCATGTTTATCTTCGAGTTCCGGATAAATTAGCAGCACTCAAACAACTGTGTGAGACCTTAGCGCTCTCACTCGATCGAGTCGCTTACATCGGCGATGATCTTGTCGATATTCCTGCGATGCAAGCAGTTGGAGTTCCGATCACTGTTGCGGATGGAATGCCCGAAAATCAGGCGGTTGCGGTCTACATCACCCATACAGCAGGTGGACAAGGAGCCGTTCGCGAAATTTGCGATCTGATTGCCAAACAACATTCGTCTCTGGATGCTCATGCGCGTTCTTCATATCAATCACTCTGATACGTATGGTGGAGCCGCGATCGCAGGATACCGACTCCATCAAGGATTGTTGCAGCAGGGGGTCGATTCGCGCTTGCTTGTGGGTCGGGTCAAAACTGAGAGCGATCGAGTGTCTCAAGTTCCCCCTGTTTCAAGCCTTGAACACCAACTGGAACGAGTGACCCGGAAGCTCGGATTTAACTATATTCATCAGCTTTCCTCGTTTCAAATCCTTCAGCATCCGGTGTATCAATCTGCGGAGGTCTTGAACTTTCATAATCTGCACACGCACTATTTTAACTATCTTTCAGTTCCCTCTCTGGTGAAACAGAAGCCTGCGGTGTGGACGTTGCACGATATGTGGGCGATGACGGGACATTGTGCTTATAGTTATGCGTGCGATCGCTGGAAAATCGGCTGTGGAGAATGCCCCGATCTCAAAAGCTATCCTTCTGTTCGTCGAGATAGTACCCGCTGGGAATGGAAGCTCAAACAGTGGGTGTATCAGCACTCGAATTTATCGATCGTGGCTCCGAGTCGATGGCTTTATGAGCTTGCAAAACAAAGCTTGCTCGATCGATTTCCAATCCATTACATTCCAAACGGCATTGATACTGAAACCTATTCTCCCCGCGATCGCAATCAATGTCGGGCGGAATTGGGGATTGAGCCAAATCGAAAAGTTTTATTGTTTATCTCGCAGTCTTTGAAAGATCTTCGCAAAGGTGGAGATCTCTTATTGCAAGCAATTCAGCAACTTCCGGCATCACTCAAATCTGAGATTTTATTAGTAACCCTGGGTGAACATGAAGTGTCTCAAGCAACCTTTGGAATTGAGACCTTGAATCTGGGTTATATCGATGATGACGCGAAGAAAGTAACCGCATTTTCAGCAGCCGATTTGTTTGTCTTTCCGACTCGTGCGGATAACTTACCTTTAGTGCTGCAAGAGAGTTTGGCGTGTGGCACTCCGATGGTTTCTTGTCGAATTGGCGGGGTTCCCGATTTAGTTCGACCAGGAGAGACAGGTTACTTAGCGGCACCCGAAGATGCAGGCGATTTGAGTCGTGGGATTGTTCAACTGCTCGAACAAGATGAAGTCCGCGATCGAATGCGGCAAACCTGCCGAGAAATTGCTTTACGCGAATATGCGATCAAGCTTCAAGTAGACCAATACAGCAAACTTTACTATCAGCTTCTCACTTCAGTCGAATGATTACAGTTATTACTCCGGTTTACAACGGCGAACGATTTATCGAACCGTGTCTAAAGTCGGTGATTCAGCAAAATTGCTTAGAGGTTGAGCATCTCATTATCGATGGGGGATCAAGCGATCGCACGATTGAAATCATCGAACAATATGCTGACCACTTTCCCCATATCAAATGGGTGTCTGAGAAAGATCGCGGACAATCGGATGCGATGAACAAGGGAATTCGACTCGCAAAAGGGGAGATTATCGGATTTCTCAATGTCGATGACTATTACGAGCCGAATGTTCTCAATCGCGTGCTAGAAGTGTTTCGATCGCTGCCTCAGCCCAGTTTTGTCGTGGGAAATTGCAATGTTTGGAACGATGCAGGGAAGTTGAAGAAATTCAATCGTCCGAACAAGCTCAAACTTACACAACTATTACTCGGTGCTGAAGTCAATCCGCATCCGATCAATCCATCCGCCTACTTTTATCATCGCTGTTTGCATGATCAAATCGGGCTTTACAACGTGGATGAACATTTTGCGATGGACATAGACTTCATCTTCCGAGCCGTTCAAGTTGCTCATGTCAAACACATTGATGAGACCTGGGGGAACTATCGTGAAATTGAAGGAACGAAGACCATTCTGGATTGGCGATCGGGTGAAGGAGCAAAGCGATCGTATGCCTTAATCCAGCGCTATCGACAACAACTTCCCCTCCCATTACAGATTCAATCGGCGATGCTCTATTTTTTGCTCAATTCTCCCCGACAAGCCATTCAGCGAACGAAGAAAGAAGTAGTCAAATTGCGATCGCGGCTCAAGGTTTCTCAGGCTTAAGGTTATGAAAATTGGTTATCTTTACATCGGTTCCCCTACCCACGGGATCAATCGCTATGCTCGATTGATTGCAGCGGAAGCCCAAACGCGATCGCACTTAGACGTGATCGAAGCAGCGGTTGAACTTTCCGACAATCCCCAACGCGATCGCACTGCAATCATCGAAGCCGCAAAACAGCTTTCCGCTGCGGATGTGGTTCACTTTCAATACAATCGCACCATCTGGGGGGACAAGCGGACGCAACTCACCCATCTCGATACTTTTCTCGATCGTTGCACTGCACCCTTAGTCGTGACGCTGCATGATATTTTCTATCCGCCCTCCAGTTCAATGCTCGTGCAGCAACATTTTGCCAATCCGGGCAGTGTTCGCTTCACCGATTGGGCGAAAGCGGTCGTGCGCGATCGCGTTTCAGCAAATCTTTTAGCGCTTCAGAAAGTGATTGCCCGATCGCAGCAGGTCTTCGTTTGCACCCAAGAAGAAGCGAGACGACTCCAGCAACGAATGACGACTTCAAAGATTAATGTAGTGCCGCATTTCATTGAGGTTCGCAACATCGAAATCACTCGTGAAGCCGCTCGAACCGCATTAGATCTAGAAGGCTTTCATGTGATCACACTACTAGGATTTATCTATAGCGGCAAAGGACATCAACTGTTAGTCGAAACACTGCCACAATTGCCCGAAAATACTCGAATGGTCTTCGCAGGTTCCGTGAGTCCTGGACATGAAGCCTACTTTGAAAGCTTGATGACATTAGCCGAGAAAACCGGAGTCCGCGATCGCATTCGAGTCACAGGCTATCTCTCCGAATCCGACCTCGAATCCTACTTAATGGCAACCGATCTAGCAGTTTGTCCATTCAAACAAACTTCAGCCTCTAGCTCACTGGCAAGCTGGATTTCTGTCGCGCGTCCGGTGCTAGCTTCTAAGCTGCCGCAAATCGAAGAATATAACCAACTGCAACCCAACGCGATCGCAACATTCGATCCCTATACTGCTGAAGCACTGCAAGCCGCAATCCAACACCAGTTCTCCACACTCGAACACACGCCCAATGTGGCAATGTTCAAGCTTGCTCAAGATCTGCACATCTCAAAAACAGTCGATTTACACCTCACACATTATCAGAAGACTTGCTTAAGGGTTCAGTCTGCTTAAGTTGAACATCGAATTTATCTTCTATTAACCTGTATGAATCTCAGTCTCCCTTTACCACAATCACACTCTCTTGAACGCACTCGATCCGCCATACTGATCGATATGTTCTATCCACTAGATGTCAACGGTCATGGGGGTTCTCGTCGAACAGTGCAGGTTGTTGAACTGCTGAAAAAAGCAAACCTTGAGCTTGCAAATCTAGAGCGAAAGATCTTACAAACAAAGCGCGATCGCTATCTCACCGGAATTCGATCTGTGATTGATCCCCGCACCGCTCGATTCATTCTGCAACATAAACTTAAAATCCGTTCTTCGTTTCAGTCTTGGGCGTTCTGTGGCTTCCAGCGGCAGGTCTATCACCACGAATTGAAACATCACTCAGGAAGTCCACTGCTGTTATGGGAAACGACAAAGAACTATGTCGCACCGTATGTTGCGAAGGAAGCAGGCTACAAGGTGATCGCATTGCCTCATAACATTGAGGCGCTCATTCAGCGGAATGATTGCTGTGAAGGGCTAGACGCTGAAATTGATGCTTTACAGACAGCCGATGCAGTCTTCTGTATTGCGCGTGAAGAAGAATGGTTGCTCAAAGCTAGGGGAGTCAATGCGTTCTATCTTCCCTACTATCCACCCGATGCGGTTTTAGAGAATTTAGCGAAGATACGACAATCAAGAGCGCAATCCAAAACAGAACGGTTGCTCATTCTAGGAACAGCCAACAACACACCCACTTTAGTAGGAATGATCGAACAACTTGAATGGCTGAAACAGATTTCCTCAACTGTAAAATTTCAAGTCGATATTGTGGGATATGGCACCGAAAAGTTAAAACCGTACTGCGATCGCGAGAATTTCACAGTGCATGGTTCAGTGGACACCGAGACGCTGAATCAATTTCTCGAATCGACAAAAGCAGTTTTAGTTCATCAAAAGTCGGGGGTCGGCGCATTGACCCGAATCCCAGAGATGCTCATTGCCGGAATTCCAGTCATTGCAAGTAGCAATGCTTGTCGAAGCGCGTTTGAATATGCAGGCGTTTATTGTTATGAAGACGAGTCAGAGCTTGCAAGCTGGCTCGATCGTTCTTTACCGATGCCAGAAAGTTTGCCGCGTCCGGTTGCAGCCGAGAAACGATTCATTGATTGGGTACTGCGTCTAAGTTAGGCATCTCCGTACACCGAAGGGACTTTATGAGAATTTGTCATGTAATCTATATTCCAAGGTTTTCAGGGGCGGAGATTTTAGTGCGAGAACTCGCGATCGCGCATCAAGCGTTAGGGCATGATGTTGCAGTGATGGCGCTCTTTCCATCAGAGCCTTCGTTTCTGGGTGAACTTGGGAAAATGGAAGCAATGGGCATTTCACTCTTTCTGCCAGAGCAGAGATTGGAAAAATGGGATCGGCTGAATTTTTTGATTCAGGGCTTAAAGCAGTTTAAGCCTGATGTTGTTGTGGCACATTCGATTATTCCCAGTGCCTACATCCGTATTGCGGTCAAATTCGCCTTTCTTAGTCGCACCGCAACAATTAGCGTTTTACATGATGCTTCGCAAGACGATTATGCTCCTTCTAAGATGCGATCGCTCGAACGATGGATCATTCCCAAGCCTGACGCGGTGGTGTCCGTTTCTCAAATTGGGGCAGACAACTACTCCCGTCGCATTCGATCGAGCAAGAAGCCCTTGGTGATTCCAAACGGAATCGATTTAAGCCGAATTACACAAGCTGCATCCCATCGGGAAGCGGTTCGGGAGCAAGTGTTTACTGTTCAGCCTGAAGAATTTGTTTTTCTGCAAGTGGGACGATTCGGCTCAACAAAACAACAGCATCTTTCACTAGAAGCTTTTGCCAAAGTGCATCAAATCGTTCCTTTCTCTGGCAAGCTTTGCTTCGTTGGATGTTCAGAGAATGAAGCCTATGAAGAAGAACTCCGTCAACTTGCGAAAAAATTTCAGGTCGAAGAGAAAGTTTTGTTTCTTGGCTCTCGTTCAGATATTCCTGAATTGCTCGCTGGAGCCGATATTTTCCTGATGCCTTCAAAGTTCGAGGCACAAGGAATTGCTTTTATTGAGGCGTTGACGAGTGGGATTAGTGTGATTGCTTCTGAGATTCCGCCTTTTGAGTATGGGCGAGCGTTCGCAGGGGTTCATTTAATTCAGCCTCAGCGCGTCGATCAATTCGCTCAAGCGATCGCAGAAGTGATTCGGCATGGATCAGTCCGATGGGAGCGGGACACGAACAGTTATTCAATGGAGCAAACATCTGAGGCTTACCTAGCGCTATTTCAATCCCTCACCTACTCAAAGCAATAGAGAGACATCCACATGAAAGTTTTAGTCACAGGTTCTAATGGTCTGATTGGTTCGGAAGCGGTGGAATATTACGATCGCGAAGGGCACGAGGTGATCGGAGTCGATAACAATATGCGGGCTGAATTCTTCGGCGCACCCGGAGATACGACTTGGAACCTTCAACGCCTGTGTGCAAAAACGAAGAACTTCAAACCCCATAGCATTGATATTCGCGATCGCGATCGTCTGTTTGAGCTATTCCAAACCCATTCGTTTGATCTAATCATTCACTGCGCCGCGCAACCTTCTCACGATAAAGCCTGTCAGATTCCGATTTTGGACTTTGAAGTGAATGCGCTTGGAACGGTGAATTTGCTCGAAGCCACGCGGCAATACTGCCCTGAAGCCGTTTTTATTCACATGAGTACGAATAAAGTGTATGGCGATGCTCCGAATGAAGTGCCCCGCGTGGAATTAGAAAAGCGCTACGACTATACCAACGAATCAGACTATCACGGAATTTCTGAAAGCTGCCGCATCGATCGCTGTTTACATTCACTCTTCGGAGCTTCAAAAACAGCAGCGGATGTGGTTGCTCAAGAATACGGACGCTACTTTGGCATGAAAGTTGGCATCTTTCGCGGGGGCTGTCTCACGGGCCCTTCTCACTCTGGCGTTGAACTACATGGTTTTCTTTCTTACCTAGTCAAAGTTGCAGTGACGGGTGGGACTTACCGCGTGTTTGGTTACAAAGGGAAACAAGTGCGCGACAACATTCATAGTTATGACGTGATTCAAGCGTTTGAAGCATTCCGCCGCAATCCCAAACCTGGCGAGGTTTACAACCTGGGAGGAGGACGCGAAAACAGCATTTCGATTCTAGAAACCTTTGATCTCGTGGAGCAATTGACCGGACGAACGGTGAATTGGCTGTATGTAGAACAAAACCGGATTGGAGATCACATTTGCTACATTTCTGATTTACGCAAGCTCAAAAGCCATTTCCCTGAATGGCAAATCACACGCAGCATCACAGATATTTTGCAGGAAATTGTTACGGCAGAGGACGCGAGATATGCTTCAGTCCGCTAGCCAAATGAAGTCAAGTTCTGCGGATTCAACAGTCTCTCACCCAGTGATTATGCTGTTTGATCTCGCAGCAACCGGACATCATTCGGTCTACATCAATCATCTAGTCCAGCATTGGCATCATACCCAGATTCCGGGAAAGCTTCAGGTGGTAGTTTCTCCGCAGTATGTCGATCGACATACTGATGTCGTTGCATTGTCGATGCAAACCGAGGAGAGCAGCATTGAATTTACGGCGATTTCGGATGCTGAATATGCCGCCTTTCAGCAAGCGAAATCGGCTTTTGCAAAATCTTCGATCGAGTGGACACTCTTCTGTCAGTATGCTCGACTGCTCAAAGCAACAGAAGGAATGTTGATGTATCTCGATAGTCTTCAGCTTCCACTCTGTTGGGGAGAACCATCGCCTTGTCGAGTATCAGGCATCTATTTCCGCCCAGCATTTCACTATGGAAAGCTTTTAGAGCAGCGACAATCTTGGAAAGAGCAAATTCGCCAATTACGACAGCGATTGATCTTGACTCAAATTCTTCGCAATCGACAGCTAAAGACACTGTTTTGTCTTGATCCGTTCGCGATCGCAGAAATTCAAAAGCTGCATCCAACGACTCAAGCTAACATTCTTCCTTTAGCTGATCCGGTTCACATCGAGCCAACTCAAGAAAGTGTGCGATCGCAGTTCAAACAAGAGTTGGGGATCGAAGCAGGTCGGCAAGTCTTTCTCATGTTTGGGGAGCTAAATAGCCGCAAAGGAATCTTTCAAGTTCTGCAAGCCCTTCAGCAGCTTCCGAACCAGATGGCTCAAAAAGTCTGTCTCTTGCTTGCAGGACCGATTAATGCGGGTCAGCGATCGCGAATTGAGGCAGCGATCGAATCTGTGAAAGCAACACCAGTTCAGGTGATCTTACGCGATCGCTATCTCAAAGGTCAGGAGGTACAACTTTGTTTTGAAACTGCCGATCACGTCTTTGCTACGTATCAACGCCATGTGGGAATGAGTTCTGTCCTAGCGCACGCCGCCGCGACTCAAACCCCAGTGATTGCTTCTAACTATGGATTGTTAGGTGCATTGACAAAAGCGTATGAGTTGGGGATCACGATCGAGGCAACTGATCCTGATCAAATTGCCAGTGCGATCGCTCAATCGATCACAAGCACGATCGGCATCAATGCAACGAAAGCAGACCAGTTTCTTCAGCAAAACGAAGCAGAGCGATTTATCGAAACGATTTTGGGCAATTTGCTCAATCGATCGCACATTTAGTTCTTTCTTACAGGGTATAGATCAATGCAATGGTCAACGATCGCAGCGGTTTCATTTGGCTTTTACCTGCATGGACTGACGTTCTATTTTGTCATCTCAAGTCTAGCTGGGGTTCATTCGGCAATTCTAACCGCAGTTTATCAGTCACTGACGATCGGGATTCCGTTTCTGCTGAATCTCCTCAATCCAGATACTCGAACCCGAATGCTGCGATTTGGAACGGTTGAACTTTTGTATTTGATCTTTGCTGCCTTATTTTTGTATGACTATTACACTGCGCGAACCCCAGAAATTTTTCCAGAAAATCTGATCATCTATGCGAGTCTCTACTGGTTTGCATTGATGGTTGCCAGAAGCTTATCGTTTGACCAACTCAAGACCGCTTGTTATACGTCAAACCGGGTTGCAGTCGTCACTGCCTTGTTGCTGATGGCACAAGTCGCCACAGGAACCGCATCTTGGGGAGATCATGGAACACGCCTAGTCGCGGGAGCGGCTGGAAATCCGATCATTGTCGGACATACGGGCGCTTATGCCTTTCTTACCTGTTTAATTTTGTGGTTGAAAGCAAAGCCGTCTTCTAAAGCGATCTGGCTGGGTTTAAGTGTTCCAGGGTTAATGGTCGCGATCTTTTCTGGGACTCGAAGCGCAACGCTTGCCATCATATTGGGGGTGGCAATCGTTGCAATTTACGTGACGCGAATTATTACTCAATCGGGTCGATCGATTGTGAGAGCGACCACAAATATTACCTTGATCTTGGGCATGTTGCTGAGTGTAATGTTGCTGGTTAGTCCATTGATGGCAACACCAGGACAAAGTGCATCCATGAACGCAAAGCCTTCTCCGATTACCGTCGCGATCGAGAACGGCTCAAAGCGGATTGATGCCCTATTTCAAATTTTATCCGGAAAAAATGCTGGCGATAGCTCGATTCGAGGACGTGAAGGAATGTTCCAAAATACGTTTACGATTTTCATGAGGAATCCGCTAGTCGGTATCGGTCTTTATTCACTCGATGCCACTCACAACGCTTTCTTACAAGTTGCAGCAGAATTTGGAATCTTGGGCTTCTCAACCTTTGTCGCACCGTTTCTCTACATCGTGTATCGCATTGTTGATACAACGTTCCAAACTGCAAAGCAAGTCCGTCAGGCAAGTAGTCGGATCAATCCGGAGCGCTTTATTCGGAGCGATTTTTCAGTCGTAACTTGCTTTATGTTAGTCCTGTTTGTGCAGGCAGTTTGTCTCTACTCGTTTCACGGCGATCCTTACCGTAATTTTCTGCCGATTTGTTCAACAGGTGTGCTGCTGGCGTATTTGAGATCGCAGCGAGCAGCCTTTCGGAAAAGCGTTTAGACGAAGTGGTCAAAGGATTTGGAATGAGACATCTTGCAGTTTTATTTACGAACTATGGTCCTTATCACCTGGCTCGGCTAGAAGGACTCTATCATCAGACACAGCGGTTGGGTTGGACAGTGAGCGCGATCGAGCTTGCGCGATCAGAAGCGGACTATGCTTGGAAAGCGAGCGTCGAGCATCTTCCTTATCCATTCTTCACGGTGTGTTCCAAACCGCTGCAATCGGTCAAGTTGCCTGAACTGGTGAGTCAGGTCTATCGTCAGTTGAATCAAGTTCAACCCGATGTTTTGGCGATCGCGGGCTATGCCAATCCAGGAATGCTCGCGGCTTTAAGCTGGACAGTTTCTCACCGTAAAGCGGCAATCTTAATTTCTGCAACAAAGGAAGATGATACCGCTCGTCAAACTTGGCAAGAATGGCTCAAACGCGGTTTGCTCACTCAGTATCGAGCTGCACTCGTCGGTGGACAACCTCAGAAGCGCTATTTACTCAGGCTTGGAATGCCAGAAGAGCGAATATTTACGGGATACAACGTAGTTGGAAATGCAACGTTTCATCCCGATCGCATCGGATCGCTGCCAAATCCCGTCGGTCAACCCTTTTTTCTATCTGTCAATCGCTTTGTTCCCAAGAAAAACTTACTTCGATTGTTAATGGCTTACGCGGACTATTGTGAACACGCTGGAGATCAAGCGTGGCACTTAGTTTTGTGTGGAGATGGAGTTGAGCGATCGAAGATTGAGCAAAAGATCCAAGCCTTGAACTTAACGGCACAAGTTCACCTACCTGGATTTCTACAGCAAGAAGCATTATTACCTTACTATGCTCATGCAGGTTGCTTCGTTCACGCTAGCTTACAAGAGCAATGGGGATTGGTCGTGAATGAAGCAATGGCGGCAGGTTTACCTGTTTTGCTGTCTCGGACTTGTGGATGCTATGAAGATCTGTTGATGGAAGGAGTCAACGGATGGGGATTTGATCCAAATCAAGTCGAGCCATTAACTCAGTTGATGCTGAAAATGAGTCAGGGCGATGCTCGCTCGATGGGACAAGCGGCGCTCGCTCATATTCAGAAGTTTTCTCCAGATTACTTTGCTCAAGAATTAGTTGGAGCGGCACAGACTGCGCTCTGTGGTTCTACTAAAGATGTGTTTCAAGCAGTGGGAGGAAGAAGTAAATCATGAGAGTGCTTCATGCGATCGGGGGATTAGAACAGAGGACAGGTGGGACTGCCCGAATTGCCGTGAATCTCTGCGAAGCTTTAGTTCGTCAAGGAATTGAACCCAGTCTAATCGCAACTGTGATCGAGCGTTCTGGAGCGGAACTGGTGGATTTTAGTACGATCGCCAATCGAGTTCATCTATTCGAGCGCAAGAACATTGAGCGATTTACGTTTTCCTTGCCCTTAAGACGCTGGCTGACTCAAAACATTCGGAATTATGACTTAGTTCATATTCACGGATTGTTTAGTTATTCTGGCTATACTTCCGCTGCGATCGCCCGTCAAGCGAGCATTCCTTATGTGATTGCACCGCATGGCATGTTAGAACCTTGGGCATTTGCTCACAAACCGCGTCGGAAAGCACTCGGATTCCGATTGGTGGAGCAGAAAAATTTAACCCATGCGGCGGCGATCAATGCGACTTCTAGCCCAGAGGTTCAGTCGATCGCGGCTCGTTGTTCGCACGATCGAATTCGATTTATTCCGAATGGCATCAGTTCCTCTATGTTCGAGCAATGCTTTGAACCAGAGCAATTCTACAAACAGTTTCCTCACACTCAGGGAAAAGAGCTGCTTTTGTTTCTCGGACGCATTGATCCGAAGAAGGGATTAGATCTGCTTGCTCCCGCGTTCGCTCAGTTGAATCACAGCTTTCCCAATACCCATTTAGTCGTTGCGGGACCCGATGGCATTGGATTCTTAAACAAAGCTAAACAGTTCTTCATTGATGCAGGATGCTTTGAACAAGTGACATTTACCGGAAATCTTAGCGGTTCTCTAAAGCAGTCTGCACTTGCAGCGGCAACGGCTTACATTGCACCTTCCTATTCTGAAGGCTTTAGTGTTTCAGTCTTAGAAGGAATGGCAGCAGGTCTTCCTTGCATTATTACGACAGGCTGTAACTTTCCAGAAGCAAGCAATGTTGCTTATGTCACAGATATCGATGTAAACGCGGTCGCGAATGCTTTAATCGACTGTTTTTCTGATCGACTAGCGGCGAAGACACTCGGTCAACGAGCGCGACAGTTCATTCTCGATCGCTATACCTGGGATCAAGTTGCCGCGCAAATGATTGAACTCTATCAAGAAATTCTTTCTCGTTCTTCGCTCAGGGTTCTGGTATGAAAATCGCGATCGCAATGGGTCCTTGGTTGCCTGTTCCCGCCATTCAAGGCGGTGCTGTGAATCGACGTTGGCAAGGAGTCGCGGAAGAGTTTGCAGCACTGGGACATGAAGTGATTATGCTTTGTCGATCGTTTCCAGGTCAGCCCTCGATCGAGGTTGTCAACGGCGTTCACTATGTGCGTCGTGGTGGATTTACCTGGACGACGAAGATTTGGATCGATTTAATCAAAGACCTGACTTATGCGCTCACCACTGCGCCTACTTTACCCGCAGCAGATGTGTTGATCATTAATGATTTCTGGCTTCCGGTTTTTGCACCGCTGCATCCGAACATCAAAAAAGTAGTTGTGAATGTGGGACGATTTCCGAAAGGACAATACTTTCTGTATGGACAAGTCGATCGATTTGCCGTTGCATCACACGCGATGGAAACTGCGATCGCAGCACAATATCCGAGTGCTATTTCCCGAATGAAAGTTGTGCCAAATCCGATTAGTACGACTGTGTTTCAGCCCGGTGCAACTGTACGTCAAAACCGAGAGGAGAAAGTGATTCTCTATGTCGGTCGGGTACATCGTGAAAAAGGATTGCATCTGTTAATTGCCGCTTTCGCTCTAATTTCACAAGCGTTTCCGACCGTTCGATTAAGAATCATCGGTCCGATTGAAACGCATCAGGGGGGAGGAGGTGAGAACTATTTCAATCAGTTAAAACAACAAGCTGAAGGATTGAAAGTAGAGTTTGTTGCACCGATTTTTAATCCAGAAGCACTTGCCAAAGCTTACCAGGAAGCAGATTTGTTCTGTTATCCTTCGCTTGCTGAGAAAGGAGAAGCCTTCGGAGTTGCACCGCTCGAAGCAATGGCGACTGGACTTGTGCCGATCGTCTCGAATTTAGATTGTTTCAAAGACTTTATTGAAGATCAAACTACTGGATTCTTTTTTGATCATCGTACTTCTGAAGCCACTGAAAACTTAGCGGCTGTCTTCAAGCGATCGCTGTCTAATTGGGAGCAAACGCGATCGATGGGAACCAAAGCAAGACAACAAGCCGAACAATTTAGCTATCGCAACATTGCAAAGCGATATTTAGCTGATTTTGAGCAGTTACTAGAGTCAAACAAGGAGGTCGCGAGACAACATGGATGAGGTCTAAAACTTTTATGTTGTATTGCTTGTAATCACAAAATCTTCTTTGTATGATGTAACACATCATCGGTGTTGTCTAAATCACATCTTCAGCTATTACATAGCAGGAATTCAAGCGAAGATGGTATCGAGAACAACAAAGTTTCGGGTGCTACACATCATCGTTAATCACGTTAGTTCCTCGATCGCAAGCTAGACGCAAAGCGAATTCGTCCAGGCTTCAAGCCACTGAGGAACAAAGCTTGCTTTCAAGGAAATTGAATGATGAAGCAATTACCATATTCACCTGTGCAAATTAGAGTAATTCGTCCTCTAATCGGTTTCATTCTCGTCATCTCATTTGTACCGATCTCGATTCTGTTGTTTCTACATTATGGCAGCAACATTCCGATCGAACAATTAACTAAAGATCCCGTGAGTGTGGGTCGGCTACCCGTTCATACTGGGTTTCTGTCACAAGTTGGACTGTTTTTCTGGGCAGCTTCAGCTTCTCTCTGCTTCTTTAACGTCTCACTTTTATGGGATCAGCCGCACTTACATCGACTCAAACGCTTTTTGCTAAATTCTGGACTGCTCACGTTGCTTCTGGGTTTAGATGATGCGTTTCTGTGGCATGAAGCGGTACTGCCAGCTTGGGGAATTTCGGAGAAATTAGTGCTATTGGGCTATCTGGGCTTCGTTGCATTCTACCTATTTCGCTCCTTTCCCACGATTCGTCAAACTGACTATGTTCTACTGAGTGTTGCCCTATTTTGTTTCGGTGTTTCCATTGCGGTCGATGGAGCTTACCGCCTTATCGGGAATCAATATCTCCTGGAAGATGGGGCAAAACTTGTCGGAATTGTCAGTTGGTTCATGTATTTCTTTCAAGTCGGACGTATCTCGGTCAATCTCAGAAGAATCTAAAAAGAATGCTGAGTCTTTCTCCCTGAGATGACTCAGCATTTGTCAATGAATCCTATGTTTATGCTTGATACAATCACTCCAGTTATTCTTACCTTTAACGAAGAAGCGAATCTTGATCGCACACTCCAGCGGCTCACTTGGGCAAAACGGATCGTGATTGTTGATAGCTACAGTAG
>JADEXW010000968.1 GCA_015206935.1 Pseudanabaenaceae cyanobacterium LEGE 13415
CAAATGATGCGATCGCTTCTTCGTATCGACTAATTTTTCTCAATGCAATTCCACGACTGCTCCAAGCGGCATAAAAATCAGGTTTAGCTTTGATGGCTTGGTTGTAATGCTCGATCGCGTCTTCATACCGTCCCAATTTCTGAAATGCTCCTCCCAAGTTATACCAAGCTTCGTAGAATTCCGGTTTAAGTTGTGTAGCCCGTTGATAAGCTCCGATCGCACGTTCGTACTGGCACAAAGAATCAAGTGTATTCGCACAGTTGTACCAGGCTTCAACAGCATTTGGTTTGAGTGAAATTGATTTCTCGTAGCTCTCGATCGCCCGTTCATGGAGTCCTAATTGATCGAGTGCATTTGCCTGGTTGTACCAAACCTCGTACAACGTGGGACGAATTTCTAAAACTTGCTCATAGCTTTTTAAGGCTTCTTCGTAGCGTCCTAAGCGATAAAACAAATTACCGAGATTGTAATGAGCAGCAGAAAAATGGGGACGGGTGGAAAGCGCTTGATTGTAACTCTCGATCGCTTCGTCAAATCGTTTCAGTTGAGTTAAAACAATCCCTCGGTTGTACCAAGCTTTTGTATAGTTCGATCTGAGTTTCAGCGTCTCTTCATAGCTATAAAGTGCTTCGTAGCCTGAACCCAGTTTTAATAAAGCATTCGCTCGGTTGTACCACGCTTTGTAATTGGCGGGATAAAGTTGAATCGCTTTGTCGTAACTCGCGATCGCTTCTGCATATCGTTCTAGTCGAGACAGTGCCATGCCTTGTAAATTCCAAGCAGGTTCGTAGTTTGCTTTGAGCAAAATCGATTCTTTGAAGTTCTCAACGGCATGATCATATTTTTTCAGTCCATAGAACGCTTTCCCTCGTTCAAACCAGGCGACAGAAGAACTGGGTTGTCGCTGCAACAGTTTATCGAGTGCCGCGATCGCATCGTCATAAATTCCCGCTTGACTAAATTGCCGAGCTTGTCTGAGATAAAATTCGACCTGAGAATCGACGGTATCGCGCATGATTTAAACAACGGTGAATGCAATCCCGTTTTAGTATGGACAGCTAAAAAGAAAAGCAGACGAGTTTGATCTCATCTGCTTCTGTTGATTAGTTCGGTACTGTGTGTACATCAGTGTTTTGCGCTCCGTTGGTGGCGGATTGTGCCCCCTAAATCCCCCATTCTGGGGGACTTTGAGCTAGAAAAATTTCTCCAATTCCAAGGCGCTTTCCACCTTCAAAGTCCCCCAAATTTGGGGATTTAGGGGGCTTTAGCCGATTCAACCGCAGCGAAAATGATTTGTGTACAGACGGGTAGAGTCTCATTCGATGAGCGACTTGATCGCTCTAAACGTTAACCGGTTCTTCCTGACGCGATCGAACAGGCGGCGATTCAACCGCCACTAACGTCGTATCGGTAATAATTCGCGC
>JADEXW010000969.1 GCA_015206935.1 Pseudanabaenaceae cyanobacterium LEGE 13415
GTTTTACTCAAATCGAGCTTTTTTCCGATATAGCGACTTTTTAGTTTTCCATTTTCCCGCCAGTAAGCGTACCAGTACGGACCGTGTAATTGTGCATTCTTGCCCATGCACTTACAAGTTGGCTTACCACAGCGAACTCGCTCCAGTTGATAAAGTCGCTCATCTGAGTGCTGAACTTGTACAACTTCGCGATCTTGTCGAAGCGGAATAGGTGCTGGATCTTGTTGCTGTTCTAGCTCGTGAATCACTGCCTCCAATTCCGCCTGTAACTGTTTTGCTTGCTCTAGGGTTAAATTACCCAGTAGCTGACGCAGTTTGGCAAGGGAAGACTGTTTCGGCATTGTTTCTTATGTACAAGCATAAGACTCTTATGTACAAGATGCGGTGAGGCTATGACGAATTAACTACATAAGAACTCAAAGCTGTACATAAGAAATTTACCTAATCATTATAGGTAGCAAATGACCCCACTCGCCCCCGCTCAACAAAGCTTCTTATGTACAATCAATAAACTGGGCAGCGTACATAAGAAAAGCTCAAACGATTTATAATTGCCTTTTCAGCCGCACAAGACACTGGCTAGCAGAGGAAATCTCAAGCTTTTGTGGAGTTGAGTCTTGCGATAAAGTACTAAGGCTGTGATTCTGCCAGTTGATATTTTTATTCTTATGTCAAATGTTTCATACGCTGCTCGGACAAATCACGCTTTTATGCTGTCAGAGACCGTTATGATTGCCCAGTTAATTTGTCAAGAAGAAAGCGAAGCCGCCATAAGACAGAAAGTATTAGTTGAAGACATTTTTCAGATGCGATCGCACAGTTCACGGGAACGAACGCTCCAAAATGTTCTCAAACGTCTACACAATGCCCCACCAATTTATCTAGAGCTTCTTGCGAATGGAAGTCTTGATGTCCGGCGTTTGACGAATCTGTTTCTGATACTGCGAGAGAACCGCTTGTTGTGTGAGCTGATCGATGAGGTTTTATTAGAGAAGCTGCAACACTTTGATGTGAGTGTTCGATCTGCTGACTTGCGGAGTTTTTTTGAAACGAAACGCGAACAGATTCCTAACCTAGCGAAATGGTCAGATTCTACTTACCAAAAAGTGGTCAGCAGTACAGTATCGATTCTGGTTCATGCTGGATTGCTTCAGGTCTCTAAGCCTAGAGGAAACTACGAAATTCGGTCGATTCCTGTGCCATCAGTTCTACGCGAGCAGTTGATTGCCGATGGATTTTCTGATTACCTGAAACTTTTACTCAATTAACGCCCAACGCTTTGAAAACGGCATCGATCGGATCGGTAAAGAACGAAGTTTGAAATTTTGCAAATAATTCTGGCGGGACTCTCACTAAATCACTGGCACTCGACATCGGCAGAAGAATTCGTTTTGCTCCAGCATCAAACGCGACTTGTAAGCT
>JADEXW010000970.1 GCA_015206935.1 Pseudanabaenaceae cyanobacterium LEGE 13415
GGCGTATTCTGGGCGTTACTTCTCCTCTCTGCCCAATCGAAAGTGGAATTATCGCAAGATGAGTTTTATCAAGAATTGCGCGTGAAATCTTTAGTAGGTTTACCGATCGAGCTTGCCGAAACCATTCTCTCTGACTAAAGCCATGACAACACTATTAATCAATTTAGAACCCATCATCAAACTAACCGATGACGATTTTTATAGATTCTGCCAACAAAATCCAACACTCAGAATTGAAAGCACTGCAACTTGGCTGGCTTCTTGATCCAATGGCAAAGCGAGTCAAAATTTACCGTCAAGGTCAAGCTGTAGAAACCTTAGAAAATCCTGCAACGCTTTCTGGTCAATCAGTCTTACCTGGATTCGTTCTCGATCTCAGCCGTGTTTTTCGCTAATTACTAAATCGTTCTAACCAACGACGAATTCTAATTTTTCCTGCCACATAGAACGGCAATTGATAATGTTCCGCCATTAGCCAAGCGACAAATAGAAAATGGCAGAAGAACGTTAACGCAATCCAAAACGTAGGAAACCAGTTTCCTGAACTGCTTTCCAATGGGACAAAAATCTGTGCAGGCAGCCAAATCAAACTCGGAGGCAAAACGACTAGTGCAACCCCAACGATCCAAATAACGATCGACAAATCCAAGTCAGTCTGATTCGCCGCCTGCCACTTGCGTCCATTCCATCGCCACGTCATCGGTTGCGAACTATCTTCAACGTGAACCGTTTGCTCTTTCAAGTTCGCCGTAAAAATATGGCGGCAGAAATTACACGCAAACGCATCCATCAGCGTCAAACCCTCCACCTGTCCATGCCGACAAATTGGACAGGGATAAGCCTCCTGATAATTCAACGTGCGTCGTTCCAAAGATGCGATCGACCCAGATTTTGGATGCTGCATAATCTTTCTAACTTTCAGCCTCTCCTAGTCTATCGATTTTCCCGAAATCAAGGTCGATTCGTCCAAATCCCTTTACCTTCAATCGTTTCTATCAAAGAATCGATTTGCGAATTGAGCATTTCCACCTAGAATAGTATTGACGATAAGTACATATACACATCGTAGGGATATTTCTATGTCAGACGGTGAATCTCAAGCACAAGCGCCTCTTTCAGAACGCGAGTTGCAGGTTATTGAATTAGTCGCCGCTGGCTTAACCAACCAAGACATCGCGGAAAAACTCGAAATCAGCAAGCGCACTGTAGACAACCACATCAGCAACATTCTGACGAAGACCGAAACCGAAAATCGGGTCGCGCTCGTTCGTTGGGCATTGCAATGGGGCAAAGTGTGTCTGGATGAAGTCAACTGCTGCACGTTACCGCCGTACAATCCAAATAGCAACGGATCATCGGCATGAGTTACTCAGTTCAAAATCCAACTTTACCGCTAGCGGTTTATCGAGAGGTTGCAGCC
>JADEXW010000260.1 GCA_015206935.1 Pseudanabaenaceae cyanobacterium LEGE 13415
CAGAGAGGTATCTTCTCCTAACGTTGCGTAAAAATATGGGCAAATTGAAGAGAGGCAAAAATGTAGGTGCAATTTCTACTGCTCCATAGCCAAAGACAACAGCACAATGCTCTAGATTCTCTTTAAGATGATTAAATGAATATTTGAGATTGGCATCATTTTTAATGCCGGAATCAACCAATAAGTTGTAGAGCCGTCCAGCTTTCTCTTTAACAGCGTTCGGACTTGCCATGATTGGAGATTCAAAAGGACTGTCGATAGCACTTTCCAAAGAGGGAAGCTTGCCAACTTCTTTAAAGTGTGGCTCAAAAAGAGATTTGATCTCTTTGAGCAGTTCTGTTTGTTCTGGCGCGGAAATTTTCAAGGTAAACGCTTCACGAATCATACGTTCGGCAACATGGGCATCATCAAAAATTACCGCCCCCGGAAAATAGTCTCGCTGTAGAACACTTAGCCCATTGAAGAAGCTGGTATATGTTGTGATGCAAAATGCCTTCCCTGTTTCAAAAAGAGAGTTGCTAAAGTCCCCGCTGGTTCGCAAGGTGTATTCAATACCAAGTTTGGCGGCTTCTCGCTGAGTTTGAAGTACAAGATCTTTCGTGCCGCAGACGTATGTAACGTTTTCGACACCTTCATTCACTAGACTCTGTGCAACTAACAGACCAACCAACGTTTTGCCTGCACCAGTGTTCAATGCAATAAATACATCAGATTTGCTACGGTTTTTGTGCCATTCATTCAATGCTTCTGTCTGCCCTCTCCAAAGGTCGTTTGGAGTATTTGGCAAGCTGGGTCTTCGCTCAAAAATTGCGATCGGATCTAGTGGCTTGGTGTTGCGTGCTGGTCTTTTAAGTTGAGAGAAATCCATATCTGAAGTCCCGATTCTACGTCGTGAGAGCCTTCAACAAGGATAACGCAGCACTTTGAATGTTCACAGCTTCAAAGCCAGGATGTTGAACACTGAAAAGAAACTCTCAGACTACTGCCCCACCTGTAACACAATGCAGCCTAACGGCTAAAGTGAGCGGCGGCGAGTAGACTAGAACGAAGCGCAAAGATTCTCTACCGTCCGCTCCACTGTGTTGTTAGACTGCCTTCCTACCTGTAACTTACAAACAAGGATCTTGAGAAGGAGGATGTAAGCCAGTTTGAATCCAAAACTGCCGTGTTCCTCGAATGGAGTCATTCGTCGGGTAGCGAGTATCATTGAGATCAAGGCGAACGCAGGTCGCTCTGCCAGTAGGAGTAACTCCCTGAATTACAGTTCCGTTTTCTGTTCAGACGAAATGTTCTTCCCACTTTTGACTACGAGGATTAAAAATAGGAACAACTTCTTTCGTCTCTGGATCAATTCCAGCTACAAAGTTGTAACGCCTTTCATTACAGCGACGGCAAGCTAATGCAAGATTATCGATCTCATCGGAACCATCTAATGATTTTGGAGTGACATGATCAACAGTGAACCGATTTGCACTTAACCGTTCTGAGGAGTGGCAATATTCACACAGGTATTTCGCTCTTATCCGAACAGTTTGTCTTACTGCATCACTGATTGGCATTCTGAGCAGCCACCATCGCATTGATATGGGTGAAAATCCGATCTAGTTCTCCGATCGCATCTAATTCCGCCATTTCTTCCGGAGAAAGCAGATCTGCTTTCTTTTTTTCTAAAAGATCTTCCATTCGCATTTGAAGTGATTCACTGAATTTGAACAAATTCCAGCGATCAACCTTCTCAATACAGATCTCGTGTATCAATGAAGAGGGCTTGCCTAGAGTTGTAGTCATCTTTACTTACGATGGAAGCTATGAATATTCTGTGTTGAATCAATCACTAAGATTATAGCTCTTCACAGATTTTCTAGCCTCATTCGTTGAAAAGCTTATAAATGCAGGCTCAGAGACATTCGACGCTCTAGGCAGACCACTCTAACTCTCGCTCTCAAACTGTTCAAAGGGTGCAAAAATGCACGACTTCTCTTTGTTAACCTCGTCGCGAGTCGGGACTGGCATCGTTTGAGGTTGACTGCCTGTAAGTGCTGCGGTTGTTTTCCCCATGTCATTGAATCTTGCTGTTGTAGCTACTAGCTGCTGATAAAAGTCATCCGAATTCCAAACCTCAAGCGTAACTTGTTGAAGCACTTCCTTTTCTGGAATGCTTGCGCCGCCCCTATCGACTTTCTTGAATCGGTATTGATCGGTTTCAATTTTTGCAGTGACTTCTATATAGTTCTTGCCATCACGAGTTTTACTTTGAGAGTCAGTAACTTGAAATGACTTCAATGTGTGCAATCTTAAAGTTTCGGTAGGTATACAGTACTGCTGATTAGCATTGCTTGCACTACCGGATTTGATCAATTCTAGATGTCTCTCAGTAATAGACTTGGGGCTGGGGCTACAAGCCACAACAGGTAAAAGCAAGAGAGCAGTAAGAATGTAACGCCCGTAACTCATGTTCTTCACGCTAAGTTTACATTTGTAGCATTCCCAAACTTACTTGGCAGTCTAACGTTCCGCCTCACCCGCCGCTAGTAACCTCTCGGACTCAGCGAAAAGACTCTAAACGGTCGGGTGCAGGCGGATTGTTATGCCGTTTTTACGATCAATGTAAACGAGATTACCAACCTCAAAGATTACGGAATGAAGATTCGCCTCGCACCAAAATATGTATCAATATCAAGAACGATTTCAATCAGGCTCTCAACGCATCGCCCTCGATATTCAGAATCATTCAGAAGCCGATCTGCATTGCTAACTGTGATGACAGGCAACGACTTTGAAGTGTTTTCTTCACGCATGACCTGTTCCAGTGAATCTTTCCCTTTCATGCTGCGATTGGCAGTCAGCAAAATCATCTGATTGTCTTGAGCAAGTCGCCAAACTACTCTGTCATCACTATCGATCGATAAGTTCATCTCGTCAAATGTGACAAACTGAATCGGAACAATATCTAGCCAGCCTTGCGATGCGATCGCACCAAAGAAAACCACGGCATGACCTTTGAGATTATGATCAATCAAAAAAATCATACTTTGGACTCACGCTTTGCCTTAGCTGCTCGGAGCTTCTCCCAGGCGGCTTCAGTTCCAGGTTTGGGAGGTTTTGCAGCACTTCGAGCCACTCGCTCACGATTTTGCTCTTCATAGTATTTTCTGAGTTCTTCTGCCTCTTGAAGAACCTGCTGGTACTCAGCTTCCACTTCTACGCGATGACTGTCAATGTAAGCAAGAGCAGCATTAATTTGTTCTTCTGTCAGATCAAATAAACCCTGAATAAATTTAGGTGGATATTGAGCCGTCACATAGTCCATCACGTCGTAGAGAGTGATGCGTGTCCCTACGATCGTTAATCCTCGTTCTGTCCGAACAATTGCACTCCTTTCATTAGAGGCTGAAACCATATCGCTCCCTCCTAGAATCTGCCTTCATATTACCTCACAAAAGAAAGCGGGATGAGCAATGCCCATCCCGCTCTGTAATCAATAAAATTTTCCTTAAGCTTTGCTGCTCACCAACCGAGTTAAAAGATCGTTGCGTACACGATCTTCTTGTTTCTTGATTTGACCTGGAATCGTGAACAAGTCAATTAGCATCATGATGCCGAGCAATCCGAGGGGTAGAAAACCAACCGCGAGAACTGCACTTACATCGTCTGCCGTAGCAGTAGTATCAAATGCAGAAGCGAAGCCGCCTAGCGTGAATACAAATCCTAACGACAAAAGCACAATGTAGAAAAACCCCGCTAAAGGCTTGCCCATGTAAAATTTGTGCCCGCCAATCGTTCCCAGAAAAAAGTACAGAGCATAAGCGATCGCGGTATTTTTGCGTTTACGATCCAACTCTGAATTAAAAATGATCAACTCACGATCAGTTAACTGTTTTTGAGCCTCAATGCTGTTCATTTCTCTCCTCAAAATTCTTGATTAGGTTGGAGGTTTACAGCATCTAGCTTTCCCAACTTTCGAGCGGCATAACGTTCCGGTTGAGCGGCAGCAGATTGACCTAAACGGTAGACGAAAAGACTCTCAACTGTCCGCTCCAACCGGGTTGTTAGGCTTCTCGACGCTTACGTTCGTGTCCACATATTTAACACAGCATTCTCTAGAGACTTGGCGAACTCTGGGTTCCATAAATATTGAAGACCAGTACCCTTATTCTCTATTTTTACTGGATGCTTGGCAGAACATTTTTCTCCTTGGATAATGCAGGTGATACTCTGATTTGCCATCAAACTATTATGAGCATCTCGAATCAGACAAAAATGGCATGAATACTCTGAATTAAATTCTAATTCATCTATTTTTAACGAAGGGACTAGAGATTCAAGCTCATCTTTTCTCATGTCTACTGGGCTAATACAATGTAAACTTGCTTCGACTTTTGCTTGCGTATTGCTCTTTTCATCGCTTTGGGACGTAGAGTAGCTTAGGCATAGCGTAACGTTTTTATCAAGGTAGTAAGTCTTCAATCCCTGTACACAGAGTTTAGCTTCAGGCTGACCGCTTGTATCTGGTACTACTTCCCAAAAAAAGTATGTATACTCTTTTCGATCAACTAGCTGCCCATTAGAAATAGCTGCAAAATCATAGTAACCTCCATAATATGAAGGCACTATAGTACCTTCATAACCATGAGCGCTAGGATTTAGGATTTCTTTGGTCAGAAAGTGACTTGAGATACCTAAATATAAACGATGAATGGTATCAGCAGGGTCTTGTAATTGGCAGATTCTTCGATCAATTTGCTCAAGACTAATAGATAAATAATCCCGAAAATCCTCTGCGCCACTGCCACATATCTTTATGACTCCACCGCTTTGAGGCAAAGGAATGTTGATAACTGAATTTTTACTACCTGTAAAGAACTCAAAATTATGCAAAACACCTTCACAATATACTGATCCAATAAAACCTACTGGGTTAGAGTCGCCAATTACAAAATCACCCGCTTGAGATTTGATGTTTTCTGTAGTAAAAAAGGCGTTGATATCCTCAATTGATAAAGGAGAGTTTTGGCTTTTCGTTCTCAATTCTTTTATTAAACAAGATGCAGCAATGAGGTTTCCATACCAACCTATAACGACATTACTACCAACTATATTTATTTTTTTCTTTAAACCTGTAACGCTCCAACCTGAACCTTCTGGAAGAACTTCATAAATACTGCCCACTGTTGGAATGAAAAGTTCTCTGTCTAGTTCTACTCCAGAGATCAGGCTGTCTCCAATAAGTAGAGACGTTTTATTAAATAGAATTTGTGTAACAACTGTCATATTATTTTACTTGGCTTGATTGGATCGATAATTTAATGGACAGCGAAAAAGACGGGCTGATGCACCTAACTAATAAACCATCAACCATTGTTGCAGTTAGTTATACCAAGGACAATCCCATTCCCACAGCTACCCTCTCAGCAAATAAATTATCGAACGATTCTTTCTGAACGAAAGATAAGTTTCTGTCTATGCAAGCAAGGTGGGTACAGTAACCTCACATGAAAGTGAAGCCTAACGGCTCAAATCAGCGGCGGCAGGTAGCCTCAAACTCAACACCAACCACTTTCAACCGTCCGCTGCATTTGAATTGTTAGGCTGATTGACGCAGACTAGCAGCATTTTTCTGTGCTTCTGCATAAATTTGCAAAGCCGCCGCCATGTGTTGCTCTGCCTCCTCGCCTTTTGATTGAAACCAAGCTAGAGTTTCAGGATCAACACGAATAGCGACAGTAGCTAATGAAGAGGAGGGCATTCGCAACTTGGCTTTTGCAAAGAACTCATCAGTAAGAGGCGGAATATCAGAGGTGTCAATGTCCTCATCTGACATTGCATCGATTCTATCCCAGTCGGTTCTTGAGGTATTGCTCATAATGTTTCCTTTCATGTGAGAGAGCTTTTCTCAGTGAGATAACGCGAATCGTGTCTTCGTCAGGTTCAGTGTAAACGAGTACGACGACTCGCCCATCTAGCATCCCCGTCCCAATGAATCGATCCTCACCATAATCGTAGCGCTCATCGAGTTCGACAACCATTGGTAAATCAAAGATCCGATGAGCGTCAGCAAAATCGAAGCCGTGTTTATCGATGTTAGTCTCGTTTTTTCTATCATCCCACTCAAAGTTCATGTACTGGACTCATCCACCATAGGAGCAAGCCGCTATACGGTACAATAAACATCCTGCTCACTTTTCGGTTGGGTAACGCAAATTAACCAAGTGTCAATCTGAGTCAATTTTCTTATCATTTCTCCACTCCGTTTGCAAAGTTTTACGTAGCCGTAATGCTTCACGAAGTAGTGGCAGGAATAAAGCAACTCCAGCAATGGGCAAAACAATTGAGCTTAGAATCTCGATTTGAAAAAGCCTTAATGCGTAATCTGCAAGTGCAAGAACCACGTAAGCAATAACAAAATCCAGCACAATCAAGAGTGGTGCAGCAAATCTGGGATCAACAAGAATCTGAATCACATTTCCATCAGAATTTGAGATATTTACTTGATGACCCTGGTACTCGGCAGGTAGTTCATTTCCCGTTTGCTCACGTAACTTCTTTGCTTCTAGTTCAGTCTTATGAATTTCTGCGATCGTTTTACGAATTTGCAAGAAAGCAACTGGTATTCCTAGAGTTGCTGTGATAGCAGCAACCACAGCGGCAATCACTTTAGCGTAAGTATCAAGGCTGTTCCAGAAACTTGTAGTCGTTGTTGCTGCTTGAGTTTGGCTGTATGCTGCTTGCTGGCATAATAACGTAGTTAAAAGTACCACTGTTATCACAACTAGCATTCGAGGAAAGACAATCATTCTTTTCACAACAACATACCCTACGCGCAACCTTCAAGTACTACCCAGCCAACCAAATCAGCCTAACGGGAAGTTCAACGGCTGTAGATCAACCATAACGATAGACGAAGCGAGAATCAACAGTCCGTTGCAACGCAGTGTTATCCAGCTTCTTCGCGGTCTACGAGAGAACTCATCGCGCCCCCACACGAAACGATCGCATCGCACTCAGACGACGAAGAAACTCGAAATCCAACCAACAAAACGCGAGACTATCGAGAAAACGCGATCAACGAAGGAAACGAACCATTCAGCGCACCGCAGCGAGTGGCGGGATAACGATAAAGTTGAGCGGCGACGAGAGAACTAGAACGTAGACGAGAAGATTTCAAATCGCCGCTCCAACGACTGGTTAGCTGGCTGCCTCACCGAGATCTTCAAACTACGCCCCGCCGCTCTGCA
>JADEXW010000025.1 GCA_015206935.1 Pseudanabaenaceae cyanobacterium LEGE 13415
GAGTAACTTTGCCTGAGAGTTCTGTAAGACTGCTGAAGAATAAAAAAATTCCCCTGGAAATCACTGAGGTACGCTATGCGTGATCTTCTCGCCCTGGTCAGCTTAATTTGCTGGCTAGTTCTGATGATTTGGGTGTATCGTAATTCGCCCGACTGGTTTTTCGTGCCCTTCTTTTTTGTGGCAACATTTATGTTTCTCCATTTGATGCAGCCAAAAAGCTCATAAAAATTGAATTTCGAGTCTGAATTTGCTTGATAGCCTGAAAGTGCTGTGATTGGAGTTGTGTTGTGCATTCTTCAGGATTCAGGTTCGAGCAAATTCACCGCATCATTGTTACTGCGGATCAAATGCGATCGATTGAACAACGTCTTTTCGATGCGGGAATGCCTGTTGCGGCACTGATGGAAAAAGTGGCGGGACGGTTGAGCGATCGCATTTCTGATCTTTTTCCACCTTGCGAAGTCGGGATTCTCGTCGGCTCAGGTCACAACGGCGGCGATGCTTTAGTCGTCGCACGAGAACTTCATTTTCGTGGCTATGAAGTCCAGTTGTGCTGTCCTTTTTCCCGATTCAAAGAGTTAACAAATAGCCATCTACAATATGCGAAAAGTTTAGGCATTCCTTTAGTAGAAGTTGAAAATTTAAGATCGTCCAATTTTCTAATCGATGGCTTATTTGGATTTGGCTTAACCAGATCGATCCAGGAACCAATCTTATCGCTGGTTGATCAAATTAATCACTGGAATTTACCGATCGTCAGCATCGATCTGCCTTCTGGACTGCACACCGATACAGGTCGCCCCCTCGGAACTGCGATTAAAGCCACTCATACGTTATGTCTTGGCTTATGGAAACTCGGCTTGCTCCAAGATGAAGCCCTAGAATTTGTCGGACAAGCGGAACTCATTGATTTTGATATTCCTCTGGCTGATATTCATGCCATTTTGGACAATCCTGCTCCAATTCAGCGAGTCACTCCAGAATGGGCAATGTCCGCTTTGCCACTAGAGCGCCCTGCCTCCACGCATAAATATAAGATGGGGCATTTACTCTTAATCTGTGGATCGCGTCGATATGCAGGAGGCGCACTACTTACAGGACTAGGAGGGCGATCGAGCGGAGTTGGCATGTTATCGATCGCCGTTCCTGAATCGCTCAAACCGATGCTGTCATCTCATCTTCCCGAAGCGCTGATTATCGGCTGTCCTGAAACGGAATCGGGTGCGATCGCATCTCTTCCCGATCTCGATTTAAGTGCGTTTAATGCGATCGCTTGTGGTCCTGGTTTAACTCTGGATGCGGCTCCGATTGTGAAACAAGCTCTAGACAGCGATCGCCCAATAGTTCTCGATGCCGATGGACTGAATGCTTTAGCTCAATTCGGAACGGTTCCGACTCTACAAAAACGCCAAGCTGCAACGATTTTGACTCCGCATCTGGGTGAATTCAAGCGATTATTCCCCAATTTGAACGAGGACTGTCGAGCCACAGCAGTGAGAGAAGCGGCAAAATCGACGGATGCGATCGTTTTATTAAAAGGAGCGAGAATTGCGATCGCGTCTCCGGAAGGACAAGTCCGCATCAATCCAGAAAGTACTCCCGCCCTTGCCCGTGGTGGAAGTGGTGATGTTCTGACCGGATTAATGGGAGGACTTTTAGCCCAAAATTTCGCGACTCAAAGCCCAATTTCGCTGATCGATTTAACTCAAACTGCGGCGTGGTGGCACGCTCAAGCGGGAATTTTAGCGGCTCAAACCCGGACAGAACTTGGCGTTGATGCCCATACCCTAACGCAATTTTTGATTCCATCGATCGTCACTTACAAAAAATCCTAAATTTCTAGATCAAATAACACCCAAACCTGTGATATGATAAATACCTGTGAATGGCAAGGGTCGATGCCCGAGTGGTTAATGGGGGCGGACTGTAAATCCGCTGGCAATGCCTACGCTGGTTCAAATCCAGCTCGGCCCATTCACAGCCTGCCCGTGTGGCTCAGTGGTAGAGCACACCCTTGGTAAGGGTGAGGTCACGAGTTCAATCCTCGTCACGGGCTTTGTTAGAACCCGCTCATTGAGCGGGGTTTTTGCGTTTCTATACTTAATTTGCGCTGGCTGCCTAATTGAGCCTAAAGAATTTGAATTGTTTAAACAGATCTCTCGCAGTAGCCCATCAAGTGCTAGAAGTTGATAAGAGCAGTGACGAGTAGTCCACTGATCAAGGCGATGCTTAACACTCTAAAAACTTGGCTTCCCCGTTGCTCTTGATCCCAAATTTCTCGATAAGACAATTGCTGATTTTGCAGCAGAAAAAATGCAGGAGGACTCACCACAGGCAAAAGCCGACTGATGCCAAGGCGGAGAAAAAACTGGATAAACCACAGTCGCGCTTGCCAGCGACTCTGGTTATATTGATAGGGCGCTGCGGTTTGAGCAAGTCGAACGACTGCGACGACATCTAACGCTCGAAGTTCTTCGTATTGCGGGAGCGCCTGTGTCAGGTCATTCTGGGCTTGGCAAAGGGCATCGTTCAAAACCACTACATCTTCTAGAGCCGCATTTACCCCTTGTCCAATGTCTGGCGGAAAACAATGAATCGCATCTCCTAACAGCACGATTCCAGCAAACATTGTTTCAGATGCCCTTTGTTTCAGTAGACAATGCAAGCCAGAGCAGAATTGCGGAGATGGAAATACTCCACCCTCACTTTTAGCAAAGCGATCGGCTTCGTCGATCGAGAGAATTTGGCGAATGGGCAGTTGCGGAAAGTCTTGCTCTAAGAATTGGAGAACTTGCTCACCTGTTTTCAGGCTCCAAATTTGGTGATCTGGCTGATTGATGATATTTACAGGACGGGATGCAGCGTCATCTTTGATGGGCAGAAGACCGAGTGTGAGAAATCGAGTGCGATCGCGACCTGCTGATCGAATTGCATACGCCATTGTAGAAACAGCAGGGTCTTGATGGTGATTGAGTGGAAATTGTGGGCGAAGGCTCAACACTTTATATTTCAATCCAGAGCTTGGGGAAGGAAATCGCTTCGGCTCAAACCGATCTGTACCATCCCATTGCTTTAGCGTTTTGCGAACGGTCGATTGAATACCATCACAACCGATTAAAAAGAATGGCTCAAATTTCTCCACCGTGTGCTGTGATTGTTGAACGACCACTTCTAGCATCTGGCAATTTTCCTGAGTTGATACTCGATTAATTTCTGTGCATCGAGTGTCAAAGAGAACAGTGATGTAGTCTTTCCAGTGGCGTTCAATTTCTTCATAAAGCAATTGAACAAATACTCTTCGAGGAATCCAATAGGCTGTTTTCCGATTGGCATTCACGATCGATAATTTTGAGGTTTTGCGTTTACCATTCGGCTGAATCCGGGTGATGTAAAAGGCTGTATTTGGGACACCTAGATTAGCAAGTGATTCACTCAACCCTAAGAAATCTGTTAGTTTTTGTCCCCGACCGTCAATCAAGTAGTTGAAGGACTTATCGGGTTCGTGGTACTCAGCAGATGAACTCTTTTCTAGCACCGTAATCTTTGTCCATCCTCGCTTGGCTAACATCAGTGCTGTAGCAAGCCCAGTGGGTCCTCCTCCAATAATTAAGACATTGCTGTGAGCAGAATTAGATTGCTTGCTCATCGACTGAAATGACATAGAAAATCTAAAATCATTGGACGAACTTTGTGAGGCTATCGCAATCAACAGAAATAAGCACCCTCCCAATGATGGATCTAGCGGCTGATCGAGCATAAACAACAATACCCAATTCACATTGAGGACGATAGCTGTCTTTCTTAAAGGTGAAAAGCTCATTGACTGCTTCTACATTTATAGCAGTAGCTACTCCCATTAAGACACTTCTAAGAAGCCTCCCAGCCCCCAAATCTGGGGAAGCAAGAGTCTTAAGCCCCCAGATTTGGGGGTTTGGGGGCAACTCTGAGCATGTCCTAATCTAAGCTACTACTGCTATAAGTCACGTTGTAAGGCTTTGAAAAATGCAAGAGCGATTTAGATCCAATTTAAATCGCTTCTACTTATATTCCGGCTGAAATTCTTACGATACGGTCATTTTACAAAATTTGCCCTATTTCACCTCTATTGGAGAGTCACGTTAACTCAGTAACTTGCCCATCTTCTGGTATTCTCGGTGGATGGCATGGATGAGATGTTCATTTGTTACAACGCCGCCATCACTTGCTGCTAAAAAAGCTGCTGCTAAGGCAGAATTACGAATTGTAGCCCCAGTCACTTCAAACCGTTGAGCTAGGTACTTCAGGTCAACCTCTGGATGAAGTGGCGTTTTGTCAGTCCAGATGTGCTGCCAGATTTGGTAGCGTTGATAGAAGTCGGGATGAGAAAAATCGATGATGCAGCGCAATCGACGAATAAATGCTTCATCTAAGTTACTGCGTAGATTAGTCGTCAGAATGGCTAATCCTTCATATTGCTCAATCTGTTGCAGTAGATAACTTACTTCTAGGTTAGCGTAGCGATCGTGGGCGTTTTGAGTTTCTGAGCGTTTTCCAAATAGGGAATCTGCTTCATCAAACAAGAGAATTGCATTGGAATTTGCGGCGGCGGTGAAAATACGATCGAGGTTTTTCTCGGTTTCACCAATGTACTTACTCACCACTTGAGAGAGATCAATTTTGTAGAGATCAAGTTGAAGCGTTTGAGCAATGACTTCTGCTGCCATTGTTTTCCCAGTTCCGGGTGGACCAGAGAAGAGGGCACTGAGTCCTTTGCCTTGAGAGAACTTTTGGTTAAATCCCCATGTTTCGTAAACCTGGTAGTGGAATTGTGCCTGATTGCAAAGTTCTCGAAGTTGCTGTTCTTGATCCTCAGGAAGCACAAGATCTGCCCAATCATAGTAGGGTTCAATTTTACGAGCGAGCGTCTCTAGAGCTTGACTAGAGTGAGTTCGAGCGGCGGCAAAAATGCGATCGCGTAAGGGCGTGATGGTGGCTGGAGTGGGCTGCCATTCGATCGTATGAACGACTGTCCGAATTGCGGCAACAATTTGTTGGGGAGTGAGACGAAAGCGATCGCCTAAGACATTCAAATCTGCTTCATCGAGCGTGATGTTTGCTTGTTCGAGTTGTGTTTTCCAAATCGTCCGTCGTTGGTGGAAAGTAAGTGGTGCAAAGGGAATAGTAAAGCCCTCGATCGTTGTTTGCCAAGCTTGAGTCGGACTCAAACAGGTGATGCCGCAGGAATGTTTAAGACTGTGTTCTAGAGAGGAATGCAGTTCAGTTTTTAGCGCATCCAGGTTTTCAAAATACAGGATTGCTTGTTGAAACCAAGCTTCTCGAAAAAGACGGGGAATTAAATCAGGTAGTTCATCATTGAGTAAACTGCAATTTGCAACTAAAAGAGGAACTTGGAGAGACTGTGCGATCGCACTGATGAACTGTCGATGTAGATGACGATCGCTCCCTTGAAAGTAGAGCCGCAGCGGTTTTTCTTGTTGCCAGTAGTCGAGTACCAGTTTTGTACAACTCTGTTTCAGATCCTCATCAATGGGGAGTTGGTCAAGAGGATCATCAGGGGTGAGGAGTTGGCAGGAGGAAAGTAATGAGCGATCGAGTCCGGGTTGTCCGAGCAGAAAGCGGATCACTTGCTCATCAGGATGCAGTTCGTGAGCGAGTAGAGTAGGTTTGGATATGCTACCGACTAGATGCAAAAGATTGTGCTGAATCAGAGGAGCAGTCGTTGCAAAATGAGCGCGGCGTTCTAGTTTTTCGATCGCAGAAGCACCCGTGAGATTGAGCGCTAAATCAACGGTTGGGCGTTTGGCTCGATTGTCTTCTTGCAGGTAGGCATAGAGGCGATCGTAGCGACGATCAAGTTCGGGAGCGATCGCAATGGCGAGAAGTTGCAGATCAAAGTCGGACAGATCAAAGTGCTGCTGAAGTTGGGCGAGTCGTGATCCCTCCGGAGCAATTAGCTCGGTTGTCTGATCGTGCTTTTCTTCGGTACTGTTTTGTTCAATTGTCGCGATTGCGCTTTCCAAACGTGGATCTAGCCACTGTAGGAAGGGCAATAGCGAATTAACTGAAGTTTCAGACTGCATCTTTTCTGTCGAAGGCATTGATATCCTAGACTAAAGGTCAATAATTCTTACGAGCTTGGGGGTTCAAAAACTTATACCATTGTTGTTTTGCTCGCTTGAGCGCTTTCTTAGTAAAAGCATTATTACGGTCACCAGACTGACTACTTGAACTTGCCATAGATTGATTATCCTTGAGCATCTGTTCTAAATCGGTTTTCTCCTGAGCCGTTAACTGAGTGAGTTCATTCCCTTTAAAGTCCCCTTTAACTAACCCCGCCATGTCTGAAAACAAATCTGTTCGGAGATTTTCAACATTTTCCCTTTGAATTGCCGAATCAAGGGTTGCGAACATCCTTAGACGGTGTGCATTCCCCACATTAATCGGCAAGGGTGATTCTTCATGAACGTAATCTTTAATAATGCTTTGAGCTTGTTTCATCGGCTGCCAATCTGTCTGATTGTTCTTAAAATCCTGGACTTCAAGTAGAAAAAGTAAGTTTTCTAAATTTCCATTCTTCTTCCTTAGAAGAAGGTCTACTAGATACTGGGTCACATTGCCCCCTTTCAAACTTTCTTCTAAAACCGCATCGAGATCAAAAACTCGTCTGATAGGAGTTTGATCTGCATGAAATGGCTCTGAGTTCTGCTCGGAGCAGCTTGGTTGCGCGATGTGGTGCTGGGTAATGTGAGACAACTCATGAGCCAGCAATCTTTGTCCTGCTCCTGAATTTGGACTATATTCACCTTGCTTAAAGAAAAGATGTTGCCCAGTCGTGAAAGCACGAGCATTGATCGCAACATTAAGCTGATTTGCTCGATCGCCTGTATGCACTCGCACGCCGCTAAAATCCGCCCCAAACGCCTGCTCCATCGACTCACGTAAATTGGAAGGCAAAGGTCGTCCACCACCGCGTGCCTGTTCGATCTGTTGCTCGATCGATGACGGGACAGGAATTCCGCTATTAGGAACAGTGGTTCGGCTAGGAGGTGGCGCGATCGCAGTTCCTCCATTGAGCGATCGTACTGCGGCATCTGCCATGCGATCGGCTTCCCGTTCATACGGATCGTCGGCTTGCCCTAGTTTGAGTTTTGCTTGGACGTGCAAAGGAGAACTAAGTTCGTGGGAAAGTCCGCGAAAATCGGGAGGAGTGAGTGAACGATCGCGAACTGTCTCATGATTCAGGTCGGTCTGAAGTTCCTCAGCGGTGGATTGAGAGTGCGATCGCGTTGAGGAAGCTTTTTGTGAGGAAGATTTTGTCGATCGAGCAGCGTTAGCTTTTGATTGAGACTGGCGATAAGCGCTCATGGCTCCTCCGGTGTGAGGTGATACGTATATTACAAGTTATTTTCGCTTTGTTTGGGTCGATCGCGCTGCCTAAATCCCCATTCCGGACAACTTTGAGGAAAAAAAATCCCCAGAACTCTAAAACGTTTTCCACCTTCAAAGTCCCCCAAATTTGGGGGATTTAGGGGGCATTAGCCGATTCAACCGCAGCGAAAATAACTGGTGTATACACGGTAGGGTGTGAGATTAGGGGATAAGAGTTTCAGACTGCGAGTTCTGATGCGAATAATCGTTGCTATTTTCGACAATTTCCGGCTCTTCATCAAGCAATTCTTGCAAAACTTGCATCGCTCCACTGATACGAAGCAAAGTTTCCCGTAAACTCACTTGCTTGGCTTCGAGATCTGCCAGCATTTGTTGCCCGGAGGTGTATTCAGTTTTGAGTGCTTGTAGCCGTTGTTGTAGTTGATCGCGCATGAGTGGTTAACCCTCTAAACTTTGATAATGAAACAGAGTGCATAGTATGGCGGTCTATTCTCATGAGGTTGATTGCCGCCCACAGTTGCCATCACTCGGCTTGTATATAGATTCGGCTCGTTTGTATTTGGTGTATTGTCTAAAGCGCCACCATTGGTCGTACCCTCACCGTCTGCATCACACACCATAAGGCGATTGAAATATCTTGGAGTGCCATTTTCTCTATAACCGATTACCGAATGGTCATGCGAAGGCATTTGGCTAGTAGATAAGGTAACTTGTGATGTCCCACCTGTGCGCCCTAAGGCATAATCCCCATTGTTGGGATTAACACCAACGATAAATCGTTCTCTTAAGTCTGGTCTACCGTTGCTTCCATCGCACAGTGCCCATCCACTCGGTATTTGATTATGTTGACCTGACCACATCAGAATCATGCCTGCAACGATCGCTCCCTCTCCAATAAAGCGGGTTGCTGTCACTGCGCCTGAAAATTCAGACCCTGATTCTGCCCAAAACTTAATTCTGCGATTTCCACTGTTTGTCCCTGCACCTACAATATCAAGTGCATTGTTGGTAAATAGCTGATAGGCAAGTTTACCAGCGTTTTCCTCTTTTCCTCGAACTCCCACTCCTAGTTCGAGTGTTCCGGAGTCACGAATCCCTAAAGTTTGTGTTGTTAAAGCAGCTTTAACACTCACATTATTACCGAAAGCTGAGTTCCCATCAAATGTTGATGTTCCCATCACTCTCAGCGTATTCTCTAACCCTGTCTCTCTCGTCACTCTTAAGCTCCCTTCCAGAGTAGTATCGCTCGTGACTCTCAGTGGATTTTCTAGTGTTGTACTTCCAGTTACTCTGAGCGTGTTATTCAGTGTGGTTGCTCCTGTCACACTCAAGGTTTGACTGAGTGTTGTATTTCCATTCACAGCAAGATCTTGAGCAACACTCAAACTAGCACTGAAACTTGCCCGATCGCTTCCTTCACGATTCACCGCGCGAAGAATTGCCGAACTGCCATCAGGCATGGGAAGAGCCACTCCCGCATATTGTCGATCGCTCTGATTAATCTGAATTTTATTCGTCGCATCATCTCTAAAGATCAGCTTTGCCAGTAGCAATCTTTGATCTGAAGCTTGTTGTGTCGCTTCCGATGCCGTTAAAAGCGTCACGATCGGGCGTTCTAGATAGCGCGTGGATTCTTCACTGCCAGTCGTTTGAGAATTTTCTTCCACCTGGTCATATTCTAAACACAGCCAAATTTCGCCCGTTCCCAATGTGTTCTTATAGTTGCTGAGATCAAATTCAAATCCAGGTTGTTCAGGAGTCCCAATTCTGGCTCTCGATTCCGCTAAGTTGCGTTGTGAACTAAATGAGGGTTTGAACCATAGAGATTTGTTGACCACGATTTGCCGACCTGCTCGATCGAGTGCTGTCCCGGTTCGCAAAATGATGCGGTTGTCTGCCGTTCCTGGAACCACTTCTAAGCCTTCAACAATGCCTTCGCTCCAGAGAAACCGCAAAGGACGACGAATTCGATCGAGGTAGTAGCGTTGATCCTGCTGAAAATCCTCAACTTTGAGGTACTGTCCATCAAAATAACGAACACGGGTTTCTACATCGCCCTGATTATCGATAAAGTCAGCCATTGCTTCGTTCCCCTAAAGTGGCATTGGATGGTGTGCGATCGATGCTTTGTGAAGCATTTACAGTTCCGAGAATCAGCCGATTCGGACGGTTATCAGGAGCGCTGTTACTTAAAAGCAATCGTTGACGATCGCGCTGTGCTGAAGTAATTTCGCTATCCGCGATCGCATCTACGGGTCTGTCTTGTTGTCTTGCAAGTTCTTCTTTTGCAAGCTTTAGCGCCAATTCTTCGGAAACAATCCGCATCGTTGGCATCAGAATCCGCAGCGCGTAGTAAGTGTGAGCGGGTTTTTCTTGATTGATAATCGCGATCGCAATTTTTTCCTTACGTCGATAGTTCTCTAAATCCTGACTGTTCAGTTCTAGTTCAACTTGGAAATAGTGAGCAGGTTGATCAAATTCATAGACTCGGACGACTTCTTGAGAATTCCTAAGGTAGAGTTTGAGCAGTTCTTCTAAGCCTGCTCTTGTGCCGCGAATCCGATAAAGCCGCACCATGTTTTGGACAAACTCACGCTTCACTTCAGGTTCCCAATCATCCCGTAAACTGAGTGCAACCCAACTCGCTAACCACGGTAAAAATTCTTCTGGAGTCTGCTGAGGATCGAGGTACAGAGGAATTAACCCGATGACTTGCTCTAATCCTGGTGGATTGGGTGGTTTGGGTGGTGAATTAGGTGATTTGGGTGTTGAGCGAATTTGAATCGGATTTGCAAGCAATGTACCAGAGTTTGAGAGTAGATGCTCAAACGCTAGCAAAAATTCACCGAGTTCAGGATTCGCCTGAAGCGTAGATGGAAGATAGTTGAGATAGCTACTGGACTTGTTGCCACTGACCATTTTGCGATCGCTCCCACAGATTGAATTTGACCTGGCTGAGTTTGACTAATTCATGCTTTGCAAGATCGACCCGCATCAATGGAGTGACTAAAGTGCCGGATGGCAAAGCATCTTCGACCGTGGTTAAACTGAGTTGCTGAACTGTTCGATCGTTGCGTTTAACAAATTCCACACTCGAAACCATTTCTTCTTGGGCTGCCTTGCCGACTCCTAAGCGCAACCAGTCTCCAGGCTTGAACCGGAAATCGGTCGGTAGATAAATCACACTTCTACGATTCGGGTCGCGATCGGGTTCTAGTCTGAGTCGTTGCCGCAACAGTGTGACGGTTGTGTTCCCAGGAAATTCTCCTGGCGCTTCAGTCAGTGTAATCGTTTGCGTAGTGGGCTGAATCGATTCAATTGTGTAAGTTCGATCGGAGTCCCCAAGACAAACAATATCATTGATTCTAAAGCCTTGAATGCGATCGACAACCAGCGTTCTACCTTGATTTGCTTGTTTGAGTTGTGTGGTTGAAACTGCTGAAATTTTGACATTTTCAACTGCTTGAACTCGTGGAAGCTGACTCAATCGCTCATAGATTGCAGAAACATAGATATCTTGTCCGAAAGGATATCCCAACCCCTTCCAGTACTCACCTGAATCCCGTGGATTAAAGTAGGTCTCGATCGCAGTTTTTGCCTGAGCATCGATCAGGGTACGACTTGCTCCTTCTTCTAGATAAAGATCGGCGACTAAACTCACTTCCGCATAGGTTGGTAGAGCAACATGAGGGCGAGTTGTTAGTAAACAGCGATCGCTTAACAACAGATACACTTTCTGACAAAGTTCGGCTAAATCAGAGGTAGAAAGCGTTTCAGAGTGAGGCACAATCACCAAGCTTAAATGTCCTTCTACGAAATTGTAATCACTGCGATCGAGATTGAAATTCGGTAAACAGAAAACGCGCTGAATTTGAGTTCCAAACTGCTGCAAGACTAATGCCTTAAAGTCTTGACTGGTAATCGCTCGATAGGGCGTTCTGAGTTGAGCGATCGTCTCTCGAACCTTTGCTTTCAGAATCAATGCAGCATTTGGATCAGAGGCACTCAATTGATTGATCGATCGATCTCCCAATAAACTCAGAAACTGGACTTGACTCGCAATCGGAACTTGATTCACTCGATACAGCGTTAACTCTGTTAACCAAGCGAACAATTCAATCAAGATCATGCCTGTGTCACTCGGATTGTGATCCGTCCATTCAGAGCATTCGATCGGGATCAGTGCGCGTAGTTCTGCGACTAAATCAGCATAGGTACGATCGTCTAAATTTGGGAGCGGTAAAGTCATTGTGCCTCCTCAGATAGTGCTAGTTTGATCGTGTGTGTTCCTGAATAAATCAGCGATGCAGGTGAGACATCATTCGGACTAATGATTCGCTTATCATTCGCTAACTCCACCGACAGCGATCGCACATAGTTCACTCCAACGATTCGATTTAGCAATCCATAGAACTCTGAAGGTCGCGGTTGATGTCCAAACTCCCAACCTGCTCCATGCTGTCCGGTGAGGGGATGCAAAAAGTCCTGAATGTGCTGAACTGCCTCACTCCGCACCCGATCTGCAACCTCGATCGACACGGGAACCAGTTCTGCGGTGACAGAAACCCGAATCCAATCCGGTGCCGCAACTCGCAAACTAAGGGTCGGCAAACAGCGTTCCAGCAAAAATGCTTCGACTTGATCCAATAAGGTCAAACTCGGAGTCGGTTGAGCCGCAGGACTATTTGGAACAATCAGCAGCGTGAGTTGTCCAACTCCGGTGACAGCTTCCACCTCATTTTGTTTTGCAGCTTCATGAGCCGTTAACTCAGCTTCAGTCGGATGAATCGATAGCTTATTTCGCGGGTCTGAATTTTGCTCAGTGGGATTGATCATCAGCGCATCTAAGCGAGGATTGAACTGAGGCACAATCAATCGAGAACGAGCGATCGACGGAGAGGCAGCATAAGCGAGATCCTCAAAATCCTCGATCGCGACGGCTCGATTTTGATGTCGTAGAAGCTTCGGGGCACGTTCCTTAAAGCGCTCCATTGATTCGCGATCTGCGCCTCCTCCAGCAGCCTCCAGATTGGTCACGCGATCGATCATCGGAATTGTTGTCTTTAACTGTGCGATCGTGTTTGCAGCACAATTCCCGCGTTTCCCGCCACCCGTCCGATACACCGACAAGCGAATGTTACGACTTTCCTGTGGAGGAACGCGCCCAAATTGCCCATCTCCAAAGCGCACAATACCTTGATCGCGATCCAAGATGTAATGTCGATCGTCTGAGCCAGATCCATTAAAATCGGGGACTTCCTGCCAAATCACCCAGGCTCCCTGTCTTTGTTCCACTGCATTGTTAATGACAGTTACCGCATCATTACCGTACTGTTGCATCCATTGTTCCTGTTCATACAGCGATAGATTCGGTTCTTGAACGGCAAGCTGTTGACCGATTAGCACTGGAAACTGCGAGGTGCGAAAAATTTGATTAGGATTGCCATTACTCGAACCTAGCACTTCATTGATCAGCGTCACAGACTGACTTGCCCAAGTGGTATTCGTCAAGATTCGCTGCAATCGAGGCTTAATCCGAAACTCGCCCGCTTCCCACCGCACCCGCAACCAGTACTGTGTTTTACCAAATTCTTCTCTAGGCTGCATGTCCACGGGAGCAATAAACCGAACTAAGCCACGATCGCAGAAGGTTTGAGTTTCGTCTTGCACTCCCAAACGAGACCATTCCGCGTCGCTGGAGTATTCCCAGACGATTTGCGGCGGAGTCGAACGATCCATCACAGAATTGCTGTAGTTCACATCAGTTGGGTGCGGGGATTCGACCTGAAAATATAGTGCAATGGGACGATTCGAGAACGGTCGATCAAAGCCGAGGTAAAGCGTTGGATGTCGATCGCGGCGTAGCTTGTAGGGTTGAAAGTTTTGGGTGCGTTCTTGATAGTTCACGCCATCAAAGGTGAGACAGGCAGCCGGAGACTGGGAAGCAGGTTGAGGAGGCGCGTATTGAATCGTGAGCGATCGTAATACCGGAGGATTAAAGCTTTCGGGAATCAGCTTATAAACCGGATCTTGATTGGACGGATTTTCCACGATCGTTTTAGCAGCCTCACCAAAATTCCCGGCAGTAATTCGCGCTCGTATCCAATAGTTCTCAATGTTATTGATTGTTGTTTTTGCAGTTTTATTCGTTAATGTGAATGAAATCGTTTCAGTTTTGTTACTACCAATATTGAATAGACTTGCAGGCGTTGTCGTGGCTGGAGAAAGGGTAGACCATCCCTCACTTGTCCAAACGTCCCAATCGATTGATAAACTTTGAGGCTGTGGTCTTGCTCCTGTGCTACCCGTCATTCTTAAGGTGATTGTTCCAGGAGAGGCAAAAACATCACTCGCAATGTAGAAAGTATCATTAAATTTAGGACGCTCTCCTAGAGGATAGAAGTCCTGATTCAGTTGAATTTCAGTGTTGTTAAACAGTGCGGTTTGTGGAGAAACACTGCGATTTGCAGAATCGATTGTTCGATTCAGACGAATAGTGCGAATCGTGGGTAATTCATTGATTTGATTCAGTCTAACTCGCAACCAAACTTCATTCTTCTGCTCTGTTGTAGACCGACGAACCGCCGCTAGATTCGGAGGGGTAATCATCCGATCGTTGCTTGATCGTAATCTTGCAATCATCTCTGACAAATTAGCAAACCGAATCGTCAAGACTGTTGTATTGCTAACATCGGCACGAATCGCTGCCCATTCTGTTCCAGTCCAATACGTCCACTCAGCAAAGAGCGATCGCAGTGTTGCTAATTCCGTTCCTTCAAACGAGACTGTCATTGCCGTTAAAGCTTCGGTCAGCACATCCGGACAAGCTAAGTACAAAAATTGGTCGATCAATTGAGCATTTAGTTCTCGATCGGGGCTAAAGATGGGAAAAGAACCTTCCATCTTGCCTGTCGCAATATCCGTCAAGGAATACCAGCAACGCTGTGTCGGATCATTCAAATAAACAGCTTGCAACTGAGCAGGCGTAACAACTAAATCTTCTTCTGTTTCAAATAAAACTTCTTCTTTTTCCTCGCCAGATGGAGGAGCCGCAATCTCAGTTAAGGCTGGCACAAACGCATCAACCTGACTCCCTGTTGCTAAGGAGAACGTCAGAGGAACTCGTGCAGGTTGGGGCGGAAGAAGTTGACCTCCAATCAGATCGAGAAATGCCAGAAAATGTTTATCAGGAGCTTGATTAAGTCGATCGCTCACCAACCCTAGCACATGATTAAACATCCGTATCATTGCCAGTCCAGGATCGGCTTTGTTACTGCGTCTCCACTGGCTATAGCGCTCCATCAATGCAATCGTTTCGTCAATTCGTTCTGCATTGGAGCGGAGATCAATTTTTGGCGATCGCGGTAACATACAGTCTTTCTCACTGAGCGGCTAAGTAAAACGGATAAACCAGATTAAAGCGATTGTTCGTTGTGCGAACTTGATAGTTCAATTCGATCAACAATCGATTTGGTGAAGCCACATCTGGCGTGACTCGAATATCTAGAACATCAATGCGAGGTTCCCACTCTAGCAATGCTTGCTGTACTTCCCGAAAAATTTCCCCGATCGTGGTTGCATCATTGTTACTAAACACCAGATCATGAATGCCACAACCAAAATCAGGACGCATCAATCGTTCCCCTTTCGCCGTCCCCAAGATCATCAGAATCGATTGACGAATCGCAGCTTCCCCTTGCACCAATTCAACCTGTTCGGTCTTGAGGCTAAACGGTGAAGCCCATCCTTGTCCCCAAAAGTCACTATTCATCATTAACCTCCGATTAGAACAGGAGCAACATCTCCTCCTGGTGCAACAACTCCATGCGGGGGCGGCGTTTCGCTACAAGTCTTCACCGGATCGCCAATTCTTGCCACCGCTTTCCCTTGAATTTTGACTGTTTTACTGCCGCTGATAATCTCCGCCTGATTGTCAGGGGCACTAACAAATCCCAATGGAGCGGTGCTAGGAGGAGGGACAGGAGGATGTCCTTGAGCCATGCCTTTACTGCCTTCTAGTGCAACAAATTTGCCACCAATTTTCACAGTCGTACTGAGGTTTTGATCAAAGCTAGCCGTAAATGGATGAGGCATTGGGGCTGCGATCGGAGGTGCAGGTGGTGGCGCAGGTTTGCCTTTCACTTGATGCGTACAGACGGTAATCACTCGATCGCCCTGACGTGCAACGGGTTGTCCCATCATCTTTCTCCTTGTTCTATTTTTTAATGCAGTCCATTTTTATTAGTGGGTTCCAGTTAAAGAAGAGTCTCGTCCCCCCAAACTTGGGGGTTCTACTGTATATACATAAGTCTTCTACGCTTCGTTTGAATCGGCTAATGCCCCCTAAATCCCCCAAACTTGGGGGACTTTGAAGCTGGAAAGCGCTCTAGAGTTCGAGAAATTTTTCTTCCTCAAAGTCCCCCAGAATTGGGGGATTTAGGGGGCGAGATCCGACTACAACGAAGCGCAAAGGACTTGTATATATACAGTGGGACTTGGGGATTAGGGGGCACAATTAACCTTGCATTTCACGACTGATTTAGGATTGCTATATCAATTAATGTTGACCATTGATCCCTGAATCTTCATTTCCCCAGTTGCATTCAAGTCAATACCCTGATTCGCTTCAATTTTGACCTCCATTTGAGCAGAAATTTCAACACTATTCCCCTTTAACTGAATCGCTCCATTACTCGACTCAATCACCAAATCCGAATCAGCACTAATCGTAATCGTATTCGCCTGAGCATCAATCACAATCTTGTTATTACCGCTCACAATCTCAAGCTTATTGGCACTATCCGTATCATCAAAACAGATGCGATGACCACTCCGAGATTGAATCACGCGCTTATTGTTCTCACCGTCTCCATTGCTTTCAGGCGGTGCATCCTGCCCATTCCACAACGAACCCAGAACATAAGGAAAATCAATTACGCCATGTTCAAACGCTACTAACACTTCATCGCCCACCTCAGGTAGAAAATAAATTCCTCGATCGCTTCCCGCCATCGGAGTCACCACCCTCGCCCAATTGCTTTCATCCTGGTCGGATAACCACGGAAATTGAACTTTCACCCGCCCCATTCCATCAGGATCTTGAGTATTCGTCACAATCCCGATCGTCATTCCATACACTCGGTGATCAACTTGTGATGCCATCCAATCTGCTAGTAAATCCATCGTTTTTCCCCGCTTTTTTTAACTAAATTTCTGGCTGAATCGTGCCTCGTTTGCACTTAAATTCGGTGTAGTATCCTCGACCTTTGCGGTAGCGGTGCGTCGTGGAATTGACATAGTATTGCCCCTTAAACGATCGACCTACTTTGTTAATTTGAATCGAAGTTCCTGCCCTTAACAATGCGTTCCCTTGCGTCGTGCCTTCTGCGGTGATGTAGTCCGAATTCAGCGTTTCGTACTCTCCCTTTGCCGTGTCGTCTAGCTCTTCCTGAGAACGCACCGGACGAGTGACGATCGAGCGAACATTTTCACCAAATTGATTTGCAACTCGCTTTGCTCCCCAGGAAGCAAGTTGTGTCTCTGCATTCACTTCACTATGAATGGCTTGTTTTGTATTAACGTCATAGCCCCGGATTTCGATTTTGCTCACCTGAGTCAAAGCATTGATGCGAGCGGAGAATTCTAGCAAATTTTCTCCCCAAGATAGAGTGACTTGTGGCGTTTCCATTGCAGCTTTGGGCTGGATAGAAAGCTTGCCATCCTCGATCGAAACATCTGAGCCTAATTGGGTTGCAAGCGATTGGATAAATTCCCAATCACTCAAATTATTTTGCAAAATATAGTCTAAAGATAAATCTGCCTCGCCTGTTTCAGACTTCATCCCCATTTTCTGAGCAATTCTTCGCAGAATGTCACTCACACTGGTCGAAGTAAACGATCGAGTCGCTTGCGATCGCATTAGTAACATTCTGAAGTCATATCCTTGCACCGTAAACATAGGCTGTGACTCTGACTCAAATTCAACTTCTGAGCCTGTGATTTTGCCCACAATCATCGTTTGTAATTGTTTGCCATAGCCCATTTGAATTTGAATCACATTGCCACATTCAAACAATGGATCTTCTGACCAGGTTAATCGACAATCCGCAAGATCCCAGTTACTAAACTCCAACTTGAAGCTACTAGGATTTTCGATGCTTTCTACCACAGTAACGCTCTGTAAATCGCTCAATGCGGCTCCAGATAGCACCTTACCATTGATACTAACGCGGATATTCGGTGAAAGGACATTGAGTTGTGAGGCAGACATACTCAGAGATTTGTAATATTAGCAAAGGATTGAACTATGGACGAGGTGGAACGGTTAGTGTTTGACCAGGAAAGATATCACGGGGATTTTCGAGCTGATTCACATCCGCAATCAGTCGCCACAGGGATGGATCGTTATATTCTTCAGCGGCAATGCTACTGAGTGTTTCGCCCCGACGCACAACCCGAATCGGATCATCAATCAGGTTTTTAGCTTTGTCGCTCGTCTCAGAGGGTTGCCATTCCTCAAAGCTACAGTTTGCCTTCGCTCGAATCGGGGTTCCATCCGCAGAGAACCGAGTGAATGCGATCGAGAGTTTTAATAAAACGCCTTCGATTAACTGTCCGTAAGCTCCCCAAAGCACTCTACAACGGGGTGGACGGGGTGGATTACCATAGTCGCCTTTTGCTTCAGTGAGCGCAATCAAACGGTCAGTATAGCGCCGAACATCCGAAGTTCCTCTAGCATCAGCAAGGCTTTTTTTAAATTGGGCATCTTCCGCCAGCCTGCTGATCGTTTGAGCAACATCTCCCATACCCGATAAAGTCAATAAGGATGGAC
>JADEXW010000971.1 GCA_015206935.1 Pseudanabaenaceae cyanobacterium LEGE 13415
CGCTTGGGGTGGATCGTGCCCCCTAAATCCCCCATTCTGGGGGACTTTGAGCTAGAGAAATTTCTCCAATTCCAAAGCGATGTCCACCTTCAAAGTCCCCCAAATTTGGGGGATTTAGGGGGCTTTAGCCGATTCAACCGCAGCGAAAATGACCTGGGTTATACACAGTAGAATTCATCAGAGTAGAGGACTTTGAATCTTAGTTTGAATCTTAGAAAGTCGCGATCGGGTTTCCACAATCATCTGAGGTCGCCCGATCGCGATTCACCACTTCAACCTTCAATCGATGCAACACTTGATCGATCGGTAAGGCAAATCCCAGTCCTTCAATTCCTTTACTTGCTATCTTCTCAGTCACAATGCCAATCACTGCACCTTGCCGATTCATCAATGGGCCCCCGCTATTCCCTGGATTAATCGCAGTATCAGTTTGAATCAACCGTCGATCGCCATCGACTCGAAATCCACTCACAATTCCCTGAGTCACACTATTTGAAAGCGACAACGGATTCCCGATCGCAATCACTGATTCTCCCACTCGAACTGCATTCGTGTGACACAACGGCAATCCAGCAATCTCAACAGCGCCTCCCTCTAATTGCACTAAAGCAGCATCCAGTTCTGGATCACGTCGCAACACTCGACCCATTCGCGTACTGCCATCATACAAATCGACATTCACCGTAAACGCAGAACCCACGACATGATGATTCGTAATCACTAATCCCGAAGATATCAATTAGAAATCCACTTCCGCGTCCGCTAGCTGTCCGAATTCGTACGATCGAAGAAACACTGCGCCCGGTTAATTGCGCGATCGACAAAGGTTGATCCGACACTGCCAACGCTGCCACTTCATACCGCGCAGGACTCACCGTTTCAACTCCCGGCGGCGAATCTAATGCCGCTGAAAAATTCGGTTCCGCTAAAAGCTGCCGAATACTTGCCCGAATCGCTTCATAAGTTGCAGCCGGATTATCAACGCCTTCTGCCTCAGCGCTTCCGCTAATTTCCCGACGATAAATCACCTTTGCTTGATGTCGATCGAACAATTCCCATCGAATCGTGCGCTCATCCTGAGTTCGATCGCCCTTAAACCAGGATTGATACGAATTCAACCTTGCTTTCGTCATCGTGCCACCGATCAAAAATCGTCCGGGTTCCGTATCATCCACCGCTTCTTCAAACACAGAACTGGGCTGCGATCGAGCAACATTCAATCCCGCTTGCGCCAGTTCATCTTCGATCAAATACCGCGCCGATTCTTCAAAGCGATCGTCCCGTTCACTCGATGCGGTGTAGCGTTGTTGGACGATATTCAGCCACCCTTCATGATGTCCACCAATAATTACGCCGGGTAAGACACTCGATCGGATTCGGGCAATTTCAATTTTTGCAGACACAGGCTCATGAACAG
>JADEXW010000261.1 GCA_015206935.1 Pseudanabaenaceae cyanobacterium LEGE 13415
GCAAAGGGGGATATTCCAGGAACGGGATTAGGATTGGCGATCGCACGTCGATTAATCGAACAAATGCACGGTTCGATTCGGGTTTTTAGCCCATTAAAAAACGAGGGTTGGATCGGTGAAGAGCGCCAACCCCCGAATCAGGGGACAAGTTTCGTTGTCGAACTTCAAAAGGATGAAGCCTAAACTTCACCCTTTACGAAGATTAGGAGCGCGGTAAGGTCAATGGGCTGGTGAGTTGAACGTTTAGATTCGTGTTTGGACGAATTGAAATCAAGTCAACTCGATCGCCGCCAAAGATCAATCCAGCTAACGCACCAACACCTGTTCCAATCAAGACTTCACCAGCGCGAACATTTCGATCGCCCGTTACCGCCGCAATACCCGCAGCAGCAGCGCTACCTAATGCAGCATCTTTAAGGATTGTGCCAGTGTTTGCGCCGCGACGAACGGTTTCAGTTGTGGTAATTGGCTCAGAAGTTGCAGCGATCGCGAGTTGCTGACCGTTTGCCAAAGTCAACTGAGAAGCTGTAAATTGTGCTGCACCTTGAGAAACCGTCAATTGCCCCGTCACCTGGCTACCTGCGGGAATCAGAACTGTACCGTCTGAAGTCACGATATTTTGAGCCACGGTTAACGTAATCGGGGTGGGTTGCGGTTCGTTCTTCGCGAGGAGAATTCGATCGGCTCGATCGTACCGAAGCGGGATTGCGGTTCCTGCCGGGATGTTAATCGCTTGTGGCTGAGTTGGAGCCTGACCCACAATATACGGCGATTGAATTGCGGCAACTTGTCCAGTGCTAACTAATGCTTGGTAAACGAACGCGGCAACATCAGCGCGGGTTGCAACTTGATTCGGATTGAGCTGTTGAACATTCGGGAAGTTGACCACGATGCGGCGTTCGGTGGCAGCAGCGATACTGTTCCGGGCAAAGTTTGGAATGCTGGAAGCATCAGCATAGACCTGAAGGACGGTTTCCGCAGGTTGAGAAGCGGTATATCTCAAACCATTCGACAGAGAAACTAACGCTTGAGCGCGGGGAATGTTGTCATTCGGGCGAAATGTTCCGCCAGGAAATCCAGCCAGGAAACCAGTCGCGTAAGCATTTTGAATGGCTTGAAATCCCCAGTAATTGCTCGGAACATCTGAGAAATTGATCGGAGTATTGACACGCGGCGCATTCGGAAATGCTTTGAGCAGAATTGCAGCAAATTGAGCGCGAGTGACCGGATCGTTCGGGCGAAATGTTCCGTCAGGAAATCCAGCAATAATGTTACGAGAAGCGAGTTCTTGGATGAACTGAGCAGCGAAGTTGTCAGAGGCGACATCGGAGAAAGTGGATTGTGCTGAAGCGGGTGCGACCATTACCATCGGAACCGCTGCACCTGCGATCGTACCGAGTGCCAAAGTCAGAGCCAAACCAGATTTTACAGTGCTATACATAGGTAGCCGATTCCCAAGCGAGAGTGTTTTTTCCTGTTAATTAAGTAGATGTTTGAGTGGGTTAAAAAGTTCCTGCATCTTGCGAGAGAAGTTGCTTTTTTGTTTCTCTTACTTTTGGTTGATTTGCAGTTCTTTCACTCAGTAATCTACTCTTTATATCAACACATGACCGTCCGGTTCCTGAAGAAGTTTCTGAACTTAGGACACTTTTCAAAGTGGTTGAAGAAACCTAAGATTTGAATGGATAAATTTCTGGTTTTTCCAGATACGATCGACAACTTTTTTGAGGAAAGAAACGGTGATTGAACTGCCCCATTATGCGTCTAAATCGGTTCGAGAAGCAGGTAAGCAGTTTTATGTGGATTCAAACGGCGATCGCATTCCTAGTGTGACAACGATTTTGAACGCGACAAAGCCTCGTGAAGACCGAGAACGTTTATTCAATTGGCAACAGCGCATCGGAGTGGAACAAGCCGCAGAAATTACCAAATCCGCGAGTCGGCGCGGAACGGGGACGCATCGCTATATCCAGAAATACCTTCAGGGTCAGGAGATCGAGTGTCCCGAATCGATTCGTCCGTATTGGGAGAGCGTAGAGCCTGTTTTGAAATCGATCGAGCAAGTTCGACTGGTTGAAGGGGTCGTCATTCACGACGAATTGGGATACGCCGGAGTCGTAGATTGTGTGGCTAGCTTTGAAGGGGTGCCTTGTATCTGTGAATGGAAAACAAGCGATCGACCGAAGAAAACTGTCGATCGCTTGTACGATTATCCACTTCAGTTAGTGGCGTATTGTGGAGCAGTGAACCAGCTATATCGAGACTATAACTTGAACCTCTGTCATGCTTTGCTGGTCGTTGCAATTCCGGAAACGCCTGCCGAGATTTTTTGGTTTGAACCGAATGCGATCGATGAATATTGGCAGCAGTGGGAAACACGAGTTCAACAATACTGGCGGCGATTGGGGTATTTCAGATAGCAAAATCTATAAGTGTATCTAATTTCAATTAAGACACTTCTGAAAAGCCCCCCAGCCCCCAAGTTTGGGGGAGCAAGAGTCTTAGCCCCCAGAATTGGGGGTTTGGGGGCAACTCCGAGGATGTCCTAATCTGAACTTCTACTGCTATACGATCGATCTTTCCGAAATCGGCAAAGTTTTATTTGATCTAGAAGGATACGATGAAGCCTGATCAGGTTTCAGCCATCCGATCGGTTTTGAATCAACCGTAAGTGGGAGGAGCAATACAGCAGCGGTAATGTTTGTATTTCTGCTTGATACAGAGTTATTAAGATTGTCCTCGAATGATGTTGAATTGAACCTAAACGATGAGTCAGTTCAGGCACAACAACATAATCGAAGTATCTGGCTTTGGGTGCTAAAGTTCCTCGGATCACGTTGAATCTGTTTGCAATTTAACACTAACACTTTCATTGATTATGACTTCTCACACTGTTGGTACTGCTTTTCTTAAAGCTCTAGGAAACCCTTCAGCAGATCCGATCGTTTTAGAAGCAAATGAAACGATGATCGGACGCGATCCAAGCTGTCAGATTGTTTTAGCAAACGAAGGCGGTGTCTCTCGACGGCACGCAGCAATTTATCATCGAGGGCAACAGTATTCGATCGCCGATCTGGGTAGCTCCAATGGAACGTTTGTGAACGATCAGCGCATTCAAGCCGAACAAATTTTAAGAGCAGGCGATCGAATTCAGCTTGGTAGTCAAGGCCCTCAGTTTACCTTTATTCTTCCGCCTGTAGACAATACAGTTCCAGCAACTCAGGGATCTACGCCCAATAACAACGTTGCACCGACGATTATTCGTCCTCCGATCGCACAACCACAAATACAACCGCCAGTACAACAGTCTTATACTCCCGAAGTTTCATCCTCAAGTAACGCTCCAAAATGGGGTTTGATTATTGGAAGCTTATGTGTGGGTGGAGTGATCTTATTTACGCTTTTAGGATTGGGATCGAGAGTACGATCGATTTTAGCTGGATCGAATCCATCAACCCCGACTCAACAACCTGCAACAACCAATCCACGTCCCTCGCAGGCTCCAACGGGTTCGCAATCAGAGCCGCAGAATAATCCACGATCGCCCCAAACCACGGCTACTTCTGGAGTAGAAAGCTCGTTCATCTGTGAATCCACAACCGATCAACCTTGTACCCGAAACAGCAACAATTTAACAAGCGATTCCTCTATTTCATACACGGTTTTCTACAATCCGCCTTTGGATGCTCCAACGCAGTATCATGCCTCGATTCGCTTCACGTCTTCACAAGGTGAACAGCGACGGGTCGATCTAGGTTCACAAACTGCCCAAACGCGATATCGCTCTTATACAGTTCCGCTTAGAAAACCGAATGGAGGATGGCGATCGGGAACCTTCGAGATTACTTTGGATGCTCGGAATTCATCAGGAACCATCACACAAACTCAAACCTTCACCATTCCTTAGGTCTGTTTGGTACTCGTTTGATCCCTTCAGAGCAACCTGGAATCTGTTTATCAAAAATAGTACGCTTTTGGTTTGACGATTTTTTCCCCTGTACTGTTATGCCAAACGCGATCGTTCTTCTCTCCGGTGGTTTAGATTCGGCTACGACAACGGCACAAGCGATCGCGGATGGTTATGACGCGATCGCGCTTTCTTTTCGCTATGGTCAACGGCACGATCGAGAACTCGAAGCCGCTCAAGAGCTAGTAAAACACTTCAATCTGTCACAGCATTTTGTGATTGATGTCAATTTGGCGCAGTGGGGCGGCTCGGCATTGACTGATACCGCGATCGACGTTCCTACAGAAGGCGTTCAAGCGGATGTAATTCCGATTACATATGTGCCTGGGCGAAATACGGTGTTTATTGCGATCGCGCTTTCTCTGGCAGAAGCTCAGAACGCGGAAGCCATCTATCTCGGAATTAATGCCGTTGATTATTCTGGATATCCTGATTGTCGCCCGGAGTATCTTGCGGCGTTTCAAACACTGGCTCAGTTGTCTTCTAAGGCAGGATTGGAAGGGAGAGCGCCTAAGTTAGTTGCGCCGCTAGTGATGGATTCTAAGACCGATATTGTGAAAAGAGCGATCGCGCTTGGAGTGCCGATCGAGAAAACTTGGTCATGCTATCAGGGCGGGAAAAAACCTTGTGGTGTGTGTGATTCTTGTCGAATTCGCGATCGGGCTTTGATTGAAGCGGGACATTCAGAACTAGCCACTCTTCAAGGGCGAGAGTTTTATCAGTAAATCGCTTAAGAATTGCTTCAATAAACAGAACAAAAGCTAAAGTCTAAACAGATAGTGATGACTGAATAAAATTGTAGTGAAATCTAAAAGAAATCAGTAGCAGGTAGTTTCATAATTCATCAACTTTTTGCTTAGAAGTAGTCTCTATTTCTAGAAGATTCAATGAATCAAGCTGGATAATAATTTAGTGAGCATACACGAATTGTTTTCGCTTCGGTTGAATCGGCTAAAGCCCCCTAAATCCCCCAAATTTGGGGGACTTTGAAGCCTGGGATTAGAGAAATTTTTCTATCTCAAAGTTCCTCAGAATGGGGGATTTAGGGGGCAAAACCCCGCAAAACGAAGCCCAAAAGATTGATCTACACACCTCCGTCATGGGGCGGATACACAAGAGTTTGTATACTTCCTGTAACCGCTAGCAAATCGCAATCCATTGTTGAAGCACGATCGATAAAAAACGTTCCATTCAATTCACCATTTCAAAGGAATTTGAAGATTTAACTGAAAAAGTTTACCGGAAGTATTTCTAAAACATTAAAAGCTAAGAAATACCGAAGCATAAAAATCAATAATCAAGCATTAGAACCTAATCATCAAAAGAATTGCAGCCAATTTGATCAGCAAAATTACGAATTCACGAGTCGCTATATTAAGACTCAGATTGGTACTTTTGTCATGGTCTTTCCGTCGTCCACATACATCCTACTTTTAGCGCCACAACTTGAAGAATTGCAGGGGTTAGAATCGTTGCTCCAGCAAGTCGCATTCGATGTAGAAATCGTGGATACGGCGGATCAAGCACTCGCAAAAGCAAGTCAGAATCCTCCGTGTCTCGTAATTTTGCAGGAGCATCTTCGATCGGACACCACAATTCACCGTCTCCGTCGGATTAAAAATGCCGATCGCATGACGCTAGTCATCGTGACCGAAACAGATTCACCCAGTTGGCTTCATCAAGACCAACATCCCGATGTCGATGGTTTCCTCGTGAAACCCTTAAGTTCAGACGTTCTATTTTCTCTCGTTCACTCCGCTTCAGCTCGTCAATACTGTCGGCAAGCTTAAAGTTCTGTTAAAGATTCCTGACATTGATTCGACATCTACCAGCAGACAGATTTTCTTAATTCCCTCACAAGTGCATTAAAGAAAACTAATCATCACCATTGCTTTCTCCCCTCGTTCACCGCTCAAAATAACGCCTAGTTATCAGCCGGTTAAGGGTGGTAAATGGGGTCAAATGCCCTTTATTTACTGGAATCCTGCTCGAATTGCGAAATCGCATCTTATTAAGGAAGCTAATTAGCAGTTTGCGTCACATTTGCAAAATTGGGCTACCGTTATCAACAGAACGGCGAAATTATCTATCACTTTTGGGGGTGGCAGAGAGAAACAAGCGTGGATCACACCAGAATTTTGCGATAGATTTGATTCAGATTGAAAGCCTCAATCGCTCACAATCGTCGCTGACGAAAACAAATCGCTGTACAACCTGGAAAGACGCACAATCACAATTGTCGCGATCGTCGGAATGGCAACGTGAATGCTAGGTACAGTAGATTTGCCCTAATTGATTCCATAAAGAAATCAGAAAAAGGGTGCAACTTTTGTGAGAAAGGCTACAATCGGGGAGACATTTCAATCATTTAGAAATAATGATCTCAAAAATTCAGCATCTGCCAACCGTATTTCCCCGGAGCGTTAGGGCAGTCGCGAATTTGAACTGATCATTTTACCGATCGCTCTACTGTATCCCAGTGGACGAAAGCGAGCCTGTCTACGTTCGCGATCAACTCCCCTGAGGCAGCAAGACTGCATCGACTCGACCAACATCTGTTTTCAGTGCTGGGACATTTTACTTCATTACTTAAGGAGCATGAGGAACGCGGCATGACCCAAGCCAAAGACTTACTTGTTGAAGAAGCATTCGACCCTTCAGAAGCCCTAGAGATTGAGCTAGACCTCGAAGATGTGGATGATCTAGACGACTCAGGAGAGGATGACGAAGAGGGGAAACCCGGTAAGGGGCGTGCAACTCGTCGCCGGACTCAAGCGAAGAAGAAGCACTACACCGAAGATTCGATTCGGTTGTATCTGCAAGAAATCGGTCGAATTCGCCTGCTTCGTGCAGATGAGGAAATCGAACTCGCGCGAAAAATCGCAGACTTGCTCGAACTAGAGCGGATTCGGTTCAAGTTAGCCGATAAGCTCGATCGCGAACCTTCGGATGCGGATTGGGCACAAGAGGTGAAGATGCCTCTACCGCAATTCCGTCACCGTTTACACTTGGGTCGTCGCGCCAAAGACAAAATGGTGCAGTCGAACTTGAGATTGGTGGTGTCGATCGCGAAAAAATATATGAATCGCGGTTTGTCCTTCCAAGATTTGATTCAAGAAGGTAGCTTGGGTCTGATTCGGGCGGCTGAGAAGTTTGACCACGAGAAAGGCTACAAGTTCTCGACTTATGCAACTTGGTGGATTCGTCAGGCAATCACCAGAGCGATCGCAGATCAGTCCAGAACGATT
>JADEXW010000972.1 GCA_015206935.1 Pseudanabaenaceae cyanobacterium LEGE 13415
GCTGAAGAAGGGGTGAGGCTTGTAATTGAAGTTGGTCAAGCTTCTGAAGATCTTGTCGCGCTGAAATTAATTGTTCAACCGCAAATTCTACATCAGCTTCTTTGCTCAATGTTTTTTGTAGCTCTTGTAATTGTTCTTGCAGCGTGATTTCTTGTGCTTGAACTTTCTGAAGCTGACTTTGTAACTGTTGCAGCTTCTCTGAATAATGTTGCTCAAATTGTTGCCGCTGAGATTGGGCGACTTGGTGCGATTGGAACTTTCCTGAGAAAAGCTCTTCTTGGGCTTGCAATGCTCTCCAATGTTGATAGCCAGCAAGAATTTTACTCTCTTGCTGTAAGAGATATTCTAAGGTTTGGCGTTGTCCGTCGGTTTGCGATCGCTCTTTTTGTAATCGCTGACAGTCTTGGTTTAAATTGCGCTGTTGTTGTTGTTGCCAGCTTAGTTGTTGTTGCCAGGTTTGCCGCTGATGTTGAACGGCTTGGAACTGTTGGAGTTGATGATGATTTGTGGATTGTTGGGCTTGCATCTGTTCGAGAACGGTTTCGAGTTCCGCGCGTTCTTGTGCGATCGCGTTTCGCTGCTGTAACTGTTCTTGAATCGATTCGAGTTGTCGCTCTAGGAGTTCGACTTGTCCTTTGAACTGTCTCGATCGATCTTTTGCTTGCTCAGATAGTTCATCGTATTGATGTAGTTTGAGCAAGTCTGCGAGAATTTGCTTGCGTTCGGCGGGACGTTTGAGCATGAACTCGTCTGCTCGACCTTGACGCAAATAGGCAGAATTGACAAAGGTTTCGTAGTCGAGTTTGAGATGCGTGAGGATTAATTGCTGAGTCGATCGAATGCCTTTTGCGGTTAGCGATCGAAATCCGCTTCCTTGCATGATCTGAAATTCGAGTGCGACTCCTTGCCCTCGTTGGCGCGTTCTCAGCACTCGATAGGTTTGCTGGTGCATTTGAAAGATGAATTCAACCTGAGCTTCTTTTGCGCCCATGTGAATCACATCATCTTCGGAGGTCGCGCGACTTTCTCCCCACAGCACCCAAGAAATGGCTTCTAGTAGCGATGACTTTCCTGCACCGTTCGCGCCACACACACAGGCAGTATGAAGTCCCTGGAAGTCGAGGAGGGCTTCCCGGTAACTTAAAAAATTACGCAGTGTGAGTCTTTGCGGAATCATCGCGAGAATTGCGAAAGAATCAGTACTGATGCACGAAAGTACACAAGCACTTGTATATTGAGTGTAATCGGAAGATGAGCAAAATTGCTAAAAAAGATTTGAGATGTAGCAGTACCTATTTTAGTTGGGACACTTTTAGGAAGCCCCCTAACCCCCAAGTTCTACCGTGTATACATAAGTCTTTTCGCTACGGTTAAATCGGCTAATGCCCCCTAAATCCCCCAATTC
>JADEXW010000973.1 GCA_015206935.1 Pseudanabaenaceae cyanobacterium LEGE 13415
ATTCTCGATCGCGCCTTGCAATGATTTTGAACTACTTTCAACTTGTTTACGTTTCGGTTCTGCGGATTCGAGAAACTGGCTTAGTTCTGTGCGATATTTTTCTAATTCTTTGACTTTTGGTTGTAGCGTTGTCAGTTGTATATCTAATTGCTGTCGCTGAGATAATAACGCATTCACTTCTTTTGTGAGTTCAGCTTTTTGGCTTTGCTGTTCAGCGAGTTGTGCTTGGAACTGATTTAACTGTGCTTGTGTCGTTTTTAATCCAAGTTCAGCCCGTTGTTTTGCAGAAAGGGTTGCAGACAATGATTTATTTAACTCTGCTTCTTTTTGCTCTAGTTCTTGGAGCTTCGTTTGAAGGGCATAAATTTGATTTGCAGGAGAAGCTTGCGGTGAAGTGAGATTCCAGCTTAGTTCTTCCTTCTGCTGCCAGAGATTGGCGCTTTGAACTTGAAGATTGCGAAGCTGAGTCTGGAGCGAATTTAGACTATTAGAAATACGATCGCGCTCTTGAGTGATCAACACCAAAGATTCATACGCTTCAGCCCGTTTCCGTTGCAGTGACCGAATATGCCCAGTCAATTCTTCCGATCGACGATACAACGCCTGTCGATATTGATTCTCTGCAAATGCCGCTCCGACTAAACTTGCAAACAATGTGACTGCACCACTGATCAGCGATCGAGGAAAGTCTCGTGTGATCAGCAAACTAATCACAAAACTCACACTAAAGGCAACGAGACTCAACATCAAACGGCTTTTGAACATAACACGATCACACGGAAGGGCTGTGACTGACCATTTTATCTAACACTCGTAAAATCAGAACCGCGATCGCAGTCGTTCCAATCAAAATCAACCAGTATCCACTCGCAATCGATCGCGATTGATCCAATGCCCAACCCCCGATGGGTGGGCCAATAAAGTATCCGACTGCCCAACATTGGGAGTTCACAGCCAAATAAACACCGCGTAATGATTCCGGTGCAATATCTACCACGAATGACGCGGCAGATGGCATATAAGTCACAGTCCCAAACGCTAACAGTCCGAATGTTGCGATCGCCCAACCAAAATGAACGGTTCCAGTCAACCAAGCGCAAAAAAACGCGATCGCCCAAAATGCTGCCGAGATCATTAAGACCTGAGTGCGCCGCAAGCGATTCATCAATCGAGCGATCGGCAATTGTGCCAACACTGAAAGCGTTAAATAGCCCGTGTAGAATGCGCTGATTGTTCCAGGTTCAAACCCTTTCTCACCCGTCACACGCACGAAATTAGTTAAGTACAGCGGCAAGGTACTATCGATTTGCACGATGTAAGTTGTAAACATTGTATTAATAATCGCGAAAATCATCAATCGTCGATCGTTTAACGCCACTTTCCAGCCGCTCCATTGAGA
>JADEXW010000974.1 GCA_015206935.1 Pseudanabaenaceae cyanobacterium LEGE 13415
ACGCTCGATCGAGTGACATCGATTTTCTGATCCAGAATCTTGGGAGCAGGTAGGCGCAATCGAACTGTGCCATCTGTCACTTGTACGTTTTCCGGTGTTAACGCGCTCAGATCCACACCTGCGCGAACTTCTCCATGAGCAATATATAAAAGCTTAGTTGTACCGACGACTAACCCAGCGATCGCGGCATCTTGTTGAGCTGGAACCACCGCTTCCATCGTGAATACAGCCGTTGTGAGTTCACTGGCTTGGCGAATTTGTTGAATCACAACTGAGCGCGTTTCGATCTTGGGTTCTGGCGGTTTGGTATCAAGTAAGGCGCGTAACTGATCAAAGAATTGATCGCCCGATCGAAGAAATCCAACAACGAGAACCGCTCCCAACAGCAATCCACTTCCCGTCAACATCAAGCTAATGTTTTTGAACACGCTCCCGACTCCCGGTTTCTGGCAGTTTTTCTTTCGCATCGTTTCACTGAATGCCGCAACAGCCTTTTATTTAAGCAGAAAACTCCGTATTTCGAGTGTAGTCCAGAATTACGATTTGAAAATCGCGCGACTTGCAAGAGACTGAATTAGAATTTGATAGGAAATTTTTTCAATCCCAGCCCCCCTGTTGCGTTATGACTAGCGTTTTTGTGAATTCCACGGTGATGATGGCGGGAAGTGTCACGACTCCTGAGAAAACCAGTCAAACGACTCGCCAAACGTATCCCAATTACAAAGTGATCGTGCTTGACGATGATTTCAATACGTTCGAGCATGTAGCGAAATGCTTGCTGAAATATATTCCTCAGATGACCAGCGATCGCGCTTGGAAGCTTACGAATCAGGTGCATTTTGAAGGACAAGCGATCGTCTGGACGGGTCCACTTGAACAAGCCGAACTCTATCATCAGCAATTGAGCTTCGAGGGCTTGACGATGGCTCCCTTGGAGAAAGCATGAAAAACGAACAAGGGCGGCTCGTTCTCACGCATTCAACCTATATTCCGGGTCTGATTCCAATCCTTGAGAAGCTCGTTCAAATTGAGGGAATTCGGACTGTGACTCCAGCAGTCATTGGATCAGTCCGCTCCCATTCTCCTCAATTGAAGTTGAAAATTTCTGTGCCAATTAGAGGCGGGTTTAAAGCGATCGCACGTCAAGGTAAATCGGTTCAAGAAGTTTTTATTCTGACGACGCTCGAACAGGATCAACTTGAAAGTGCGATCGCTCAATGTTTGAAGTGATTATTCAACAGGCTGTTGAGTGGCAGCAATTCGATGGAGCGGAAGGCTCAACGCACAAGAGAAGGTCAGTAGGTAGGAAATCACTCCCGTCCATTTGAGGCTCAACATAAAAGTTGTCCAATCGGGGGAAATCCACTTCTGCGCCCCGATCGCAACACAATGTACGAT
>JADEXW010000262.1 GCA_015206935.1 Pseudanabaenaceae cyanobacterium LEGE 13415
CTGTTAGTTTGCTTCGCAATTTGTTGGTCAGCAGTGTGAGTTGATAAACACTTCGGTCTTTGCCAAAATCGAGATTTGGATCGATCGTGTTTAATCCAGCAATGCGGATTTCAGCTTTTGTCAGAACTTGAGAACTGCGTTTTTGACGCGGCATCCGTTTTCTTCCTTCTTAATGAAATTTCTGTTTCAGCATAGTCATTGAAATTTCAAGATTGGGGGCGCAAAAACCACAGGATTTTAAAGAAACATGATGAGCGTGTTCCGTAGATTCTCTCAGATTATTGTCGATCGACAAATCACAGATTCTTGCATGATGTCTCTCCACAATTTGAAAAGCGATTGCTGATTCGGATTCCATAACACCAAGATAAGTGGAGGCAAATGCCCGTATCTAAATCGATTGTCATAGGCTTGAAGAAGCGGGATTTCATAACTTGGATAGGCAAACTGTGAATAATCCATAAGTAACCCATAATAATCTTCAGACTATTAACCCACAGCTTCATAGTTCGTAGAACGCCCCTGTTTACCCGCCGCTAGTAATTATCGTACTCAACAGAAACAAACTTTGTACAGTCAATGTGCAATAGAAGTGTTATTTAGCGCTTCTACTAAAAAACTTCCTCAGCTAAAAGTTGCCCCTTCACCCGTTCATATTCATCTTCAAGAAGCCACTCTTGGGCAGATTCATAGGTGGAATGAGTAACTACAAGTTTATAGTTAGATGCAGGATTAAAAATACGACAAGTGCCATCTTGATCTCCCACAAGCATGAGAATTTTAGGTGGAAAAATAATTGGATCAACCCAAAGTTCCAAAAACTTCCAAGTCTTAGCTTGTTCTGCGAGGGCTGGTGCGTGGGATTGCATGATACTCACCTGTTGTTTTCACAATTTTGATCTCACCGTAATAGAGAGGAGTTTGGCTTCCATCTACTCTCATTATGTAGCCGATTGGCTCGGAAAATATAGTCCATATCGCTCATAATCATCGTCCTCATCGTCAATTCCAGTTTGCTCTCCACTTTCAATGATCGCCTGCGTGACTCGCTTTAAAGTTTCGAGATTGTTGAATACGTGCGCTCTGCCTTCTCTTCGGAGCAGTCGTTGGACTTGAGGGGTGTTAGGCAAATGACGATCGATTAAACTGGATCGGGGATCGGGGATCGGGGGTGATATCTCGGTCAATTCCGCTCATAGATCGGGCGATCGCACATCGTTCAGAGACGACCATTGTAAGCGATGACGCTGATTGAAAACTTTCTAGCTTGATCGCTAGGCTACATCTTGCAAATCATGGAAATCTTTCTGCATACTACGTTCAGATGAATACATAGAGCATTTCAGCATATTTTCCACGTCTATCAAAAAAATCTTCTACGAGTAGCCGATTCAACAATCTCGCATCAATGTATTAATCTTGATTGCATTTCCCTTATAAATCGAACAAACCCACTGACAACTCTCGTTAGAAACATAACAAACTAGGTAGCATCAATAACAAAAGTTTATCGCTACATTAATACTACTTCCGCCTCTCTTATCAAATTAACGAGATCAGTTATAAATCGATCGAGCTTTATAACAACTGCTTCGATCATCGCATCATAAACAATCGCAATGGATCAAGCTGCACAAACCAAGGAAACGCTTGATCTTTCACCGTCGCCCAACGTTCCTTAAACAGTTCCGCTTGAATATAGTAGTCCAGCGAATGAGTGGGCGGAGCATTCAACTTCAAATAAACTGTGGTTCGGTGCGGTGTTTCTCGTATCTTCGTCACCCAACATGGAAATGTATTGAGTTGATCCGGTTGCTTTGAAAACATTAAATGATGAGCGCGAATGCCGACAAATGCGAGATCAGAAGGAATCGGCTCCATCACATCTAACACACAGCCCCAGTCGATCGCTGAAATTTGAGTCGCATTCACTCGACGCGCTTGGGAAAAATTCTTACATCCGGTAATCTGTGCCACTGTATAAGTCTGAGGTCGATCGAAGATTGCTTCTTTCCGGTCATAGGCAATCTGTTGACCCTCTGAAACAACCAGAATTTCCGGGCAAATCCCATAAACCTCCTCTAGATTATGCGTTACAAACAAAGTGACTCCTGAATAAGTCGAGAGTGCTTCTGCTAATTGTTCTTGCAGGCGACTTCGGAGATAGGTATCTAAAGCGGAAAAGGGTTCATCGAGAATTAACAACTCAGGCTCGATCGCGAATGCTCTCGCTAACGCCACTCGTTGTTGTTGACCTCCTGAAATTTGCTGCGGATAGCGATGCTCTAATCCTTGTAGGTGAAGTTTTGCAAGCTGTTCTCTGAGTCTCGATCGCTGTTCTGATCGATTTAAGTGCTGCAATCCATAAACAATGTTCTGTGCAACGGTGAGATGCGGAAATAGCGCATAGTTTTGAAACACAAATCCGACTCGTCGATCGCGAATCGGCACATTGATCCGACGTTTAGAATCAAACAACACCCGATCGTTTAAGATAATTCGCCCTTGATCTGGAGTTTCAATTCCTGCAATACAACGGAGCGTCATGCTCTTGCCCGATCCAGATCCGCCTAAAATCCCTAGCGTATTTTGTTTCAGATTAAAGCTAATCCTCAGCGGATAGCTTGGCAGTTGTTTTTGAATCTCTACGAACAATGGCATAGTTAGTATTGAATGATCGGTTTTGTCGCTCTAATCGACGTGCCCATAGCAATAAACAAAATGTCCAAAGCGTCATGACTGCAACCATTTGATTGGCGCGATCGTACTCTTGATTTTGAACTGCATCATAGATCGCAAGTGGTAGAGTTTGCGTCCGTCCTGGAATGTTAGCTGCGATCATTAGTGTCGCTCCAAACTCTCCCATTGCTCTCGCAACCGATAAAATAAACCCTGCGAGAATGCCAGACTTTGACATGGGTAGCGTCACTCGCCATAACACTTCTAATTCTGATGATCCCAAGGTTCGAGCAACGGCTTCGAGTTCAGGATGCACTGATGCGATCGCAGAACGAGCCGATTCAATCATCAACGGTAACGCAACGACCGCAGAAGCGATCGCAGCCGCTTGCCAAGTAAATAGAATATCAATGCCTAACCATTCTCGAAGCGGACTGCCACGACCCAATGCAATCAGAAGATAAAATCCAACTACGCTAGGGGGAAGAACTAACGGCAGGCTTAGTAAGGTTGAAACAATAATTTCACCCCGAAATCGGGTTCTAGCAAGTACGATCGCCGCTCCAAGTCCTACAAATAATAGAACTAGCGTTGCAACGATCGTGACTTGCAGCGAGAGCAGATAAGGAGAAAGATTCATTGTTTTGCAATGGGTTCGCCAGGAAGAACAAAGCCATATTTTTGCATGGTTGGTCTTCCTTTTTGGCTATTGATAAACGCCGCAAATTGTTTACCTTGCCCTGGATATTTTGCACTCTTGGGAACTGCCATCGTTTGGTCTAAAGGTTTATGTAAGTCTTCGGGAACCAGTTCCCACTTTCCAGGTTTTTGAATGCTTAATGCTAATGCGGTCAGTGCAACATCAACGTTGCCTGTTTCGGCATACTGTTGAGCTTGCTGGATGGTTTCACTAAACACTAACTTCGGTTGAATCGCTTGCCAAATTCCTAACGATTCCAAAGCTTGTTTTGCCGCCATTCCATACGGAGCGCGATCGGGATTTGCGATCGCAATTCGTTTAACTTCAGGTTGCGTTAAATCTTTAAGTGAGTTCAACGTTAGTGAACTGTCTTGCTTTGTCCAAATCACTAATCGTCCGCGCCCATACAGGGCTTTCGTATCGGATTGAATTAATCCTTTTTGATCTAGCAAATCAATCTGTTTACGATCGGCAGCCACAAATAAATCGGGTGAAGCGCCTCGTTCAATTTGTTGGGCAAGCTGTCCGGTCGAACCAAAGTTAAACGCAATCTTATTTCCAGTGTCTTGTTCCCACTGTTTCGCTAATTCTTGAAAGGCATCATTCAGACTAGACGCAGCAGACACAGTAATGGTGACTGATGTTGGCGCAGGTTGACACCCCACCACGATCGAGAAAGTAACCACAGACCCAGCTACTAGTGCAAAAAACCGTTTTCTATTCATAACCCATTGTTAGAGCGTGTGTTGAGCGTATCTTTTGAGTGTCCGATGCCAAGAATTGCATGAGATCGGACAACAAATTTTAATCGATCGCAACCCTCACATCCGAAGATTAATCACCGCATAGACTTCTTTTCCAGCTTCATGCCACCATGAGAAGAGTGAATCACTGCGCTCATGGAACAGGAGATTAAGCAAAAAGCGATCGAGCTTGGATTTCATAAAGTCGGAATTGCTTCGGCAGTTGATCTAGCTCAAAGTTCTGCGATCGAAGCGTTGCAGAACTGGCTCGATCGCGGATTTCAAGCGGATATGGATTGGATGAGCAATCCTAAACGCCAAGATATCCGCGAACTTGTTCCAGGTGCAAAATCGATTATTTGCGTCGCTTTGAACTATTACACACCACAGCAACGACCAGCGGGAAAAGAATATGCCAAGATCTCTCGCTATGGTTGGGGACGCGACTATCATCGAATTTTACATAAGAAACTAAAAGCGTTTTCAACTTGGTTAGAACGCGACGGAATTCAAACCCGATACTTTGCAGATACCGCTCCCGTACAAGATAAGTTCTGGGCACAGCAAGCAGGACTAGGCTGGATTGCTAAAAATGGGAATGTGATCACTCGTGAGTATGGCTCATGGGTGTTTTTGGGGGGGATTGTGACCAATTTGGAACTCGCGATCGACAAACCTCATTCCCAGCATTGTGGAACTTGTACCCGCTGCATCGATGCTTGTCCCACAAATGCAATCACCGAACCCTTTGTGATCGATGCGAATCGCTGTATTGCTTATCATACGATCGAGAATCGTGCCGAGACTTTACCAGACATTGATCTCAAAGGCTGGGTTGCGGGTTGTGATATCTGTCAGGATGTTTGTCCTTGGAATCAGCGATTTGCTCAAGAAACAGATGTTGCAGATTTTCAACCTCGATCGTGGAATATTGCCCCGACTTTGCAAGAACTTGCTGAGATTTCAGAAGAGGAATACGATCGACGATTTACCGGATCTGCCTTACGACGGATCAAAATTCAGATGTTGAGACGAAACGCAAAGGCAAACATCGATTACGCTAGAGAATAAAGCTCGACTTTTCGGACAATGCTGCAAATTTCTAAAGCGATCGCGATTCCTGATTCTGAGATTGAACTTAGTGCGGTTCGTTCCCAAGGTGCAGGAGGACAGAACGTGAATAAAGTCGCAACTGCCATTCATTTACGTTTTGATATTGCGGCTTCCTCGTTAAGCGATCGTATCAAAGAACGATTGCTCAATCTAAACGATCATCGCATTACCAAAGATGGCATTATCGTCATCAAGGCGCAGTCCCAACGCACTCAAGAACAGAATCGCGAAGACGCTCTAAAACGGCTGAAAGAACTGATTCAAAGTGCAATGGTTGTGCCAAAAAAGCGTAAGGCAACGATTCCCACCCGAAGTTCTCAGCAAAAGCGGTTAGATAGCAAAACCAAGCGAGGACAGACAAAAGCACTGCGGGGCAAAGTCACTGAATAGATACGATTGGTTTCTGCTGCGATCGCTAAATCACATGATAGTAAGACAGAACTTGAAATAACAATGCAGCAACAATCGGAATGACGATCGGAATTACAACGACAAAGCCCCATTTATCAAACCGAATGGGTTGATCTTTTGGTTTGAGAATATACGCCCCTGCGAGAATTCCAGCGATCGTTAAAACAATGCCGAACACTAGAAAAAGCACAAATCCTGATTCTGGAATACCCATAATTTGACTGAGAACTTCATCCTCAAATGCTAGAGCGATCGACACTCTCAATTGCTCTAACTCGTGGCAGGTTTTTCATCCGATCGCACAGGCAATTTCACGGTAAAAATTGTCCAACCATTCGCACTCATGACAGCGATCGAGCCTTGCAGCGATTCCACTAATTTCTTCACTAATGCAAGTCCTAATCCTGAACCGCCTTGCTTCCACGGATCAGCATTCGGAATACGATAAAAGCGCTCAAAAATTTTTGATTGGGCTTCCTCCGAAATTTCAACGCCAGAATTTTTTAAGCTGATTTCAACATTCGGTATCACCCAATCCACCGATACAATAATCTGTTCATTCGGTGGTGTGTATTTGCAAGCATTATTCAAAAGTTCAACTAAGATTCGTTCTAATGCAGCTTGATCACTCTGCAAGATTGGCAAAGATGGATCAAGCACGATCGCAAATGATTGTTGTCGGGATTCCGTTCGTCGATCGAAAGGTTCTAAGAGATCAGGCAACCACTCTTGAAGACAAATTGGCTGAAGATCAAACGTTTGCCGTCCGGATTCTAATCGCTGAAGATCAAGTAGCGTATTCACTAAATCTGCTTCACGATTACATTCATTATCGAGAATTCTTAAGTAATGTTCTTTCTGGGTCTCGCTCTTTGCAATCTTCAACAGTTGAATTGCCATTTTCATGTTCGTTAAGGGCGTTCTCAACTCATGCGAAACGGTGCTTAAAAATTCGTCTTTCAATTCACTCAGATGATGTAATTCACTAATCTGAGTGTCTAAATTTAGCTCGATCGCTTTCCGCAGCGTAACATCTTCCAAAATGATCAAAATTCCATCCTCACGCCGTTCTAATGGCTTAATCTGAAAATTAAACCATTGTCCCTGACGGTGTTTTTCAATCAATACAATATTCGGTTCTCTTAAGACTTGTTGCCAGTCATTCATCCCAATCCACTCAGGAACTAGAATCGGTTCCAGCAAACTTCCACCTCGAAGATTAAACATCGCAGCCGCGATCGGGTTACAAAACCAAACCCGTCCCGTTAAATCACAGGCGATCAGTCCGATTGGTAAACTTCGCGTAATCGCGGCTTGTGTTGCTTGTGATCGTCCTAATTGATTCGCTATCGTCGTTAATTGCGTGACTCGCTGCATTGAAATATCAGACAAAGCGAGTTCAGAAGGATTCAGCGGTCGTGTCACCAAATCAGCCTCGTAGCGTTGCTGAAGATGATCAATTTGATGTTGAAGGGTTCGGTTAATTCTCGATCGCTCAATTAAAATCGTGACGATTGCATTC
>JADEXW010000263.1 GCA_015206935.1 Pseudanabaenaceae cyanobacterium LEGE 13415
GTCCCTCTTCAGGGACTAGGGCAACCGCTCAGATTCTTGCAGTCCCCTTCAGTGGACTTCCTTCGACTAGCCCCGAATTCCATTCCGGGGCGGGTGGGCGCAATGAACGACACTTCTCAAACATCCTCTTAAAGCTAGTTCGCTTCGTTGTTTTCGGCTAATGCCCCCTAAATCCCCCAAATTTGGGGGACTTTGAAATTAGAAAAGCTTAGTGCCCCAAAACCTGTTCTCGCTTTCAAAGTTTCCCATTCTAAGAATTTAGAAGGCACAATCCGTCCCAACCGAAGCCAAGAATCTCTGTTCACTCATAACATTAAATTCACCATGAAAGCTGTTTGTTGGCATGGCGCGAATGATGTCCGCGTCGATAATGTTCCTGATCCCACAATCATCAATCCCAGAGATGCCATCCTCAAAGTCACCGCCACCACAATCTGCGGTTCAGACCTGCATATCTATGATGGCTACATTCCCTCAATGCAACCCGGTGACATCATCGGGCACGAATTTATGGGGGAAATTGTTGACATCGGGCGCGAAGTCAAAAAATTGAAAAAAGGCGATCGAGTCGTCGTTTCTTCCATTATTGGCTGTGGTCAATGTCACTATTGCTCTCATCACCAATGGTCGCTATGCGATAATTCCAACCCAGGCGGCGCACTCCAAGAACCGCTATTTGGATACAGTACTGCCGGAATTTTTGGCTACTCACATCTATTCGGTGGATATGCAGGCGCACAAGCCGAATATGTTCGGATTCCGTTTGCAGATCATGGCTGTGTCAAAGTTCCTGATGGCATGACCGACGAGCAAGCACTCCCGATTTCGGATGCTTTCCCAACCGGATACATGGGCGCAGATATGTGTGATATCAAGCCTGGAGATGTGGTTGCAGTTTGGGGATGTGGTCCAGTTGGACTCTTTGCAATTCGCAGTGCCTATCTATTAGGTGCAGAGAAAGTGATTGCTATCGATCGCTTTCCTGAACGGTTAGCAATGGCAAAAGTACAATGTGGTGCTGAGATCATTAACTATGAAGAAGTTGATGCGGGCGAAGCACTGAAAGAGATGACAGGCGGACGCGGGCCGGATGCCTGTATTGATGCAGTCGGACTTGAGGCACATGGAACTGGGCTGATGGGGTTGTATGACGAAGTAAAACAGAGCGTTCGACTGGAAACCGATCGACCTCATATTCTGCGCCAAATGATCGTTGCTTGTCGCAAAGGTGGCGTAATTTCAGTGATGGGTGTGTATAGCGGCTTTATTGATAAGTTACCAATGGGCGCTGCATTTAACAAAGGTCTCACTTTCAAAATGGGACAAATGCATGGTCAGCGCTATATGCCGAAGTTGATTGATCACGTTCTCAAAGGAGACATTGATCCAGCGTTTGCTTTCTCTCATCACATGCCGCTGACTGAAGCAAAACAAGCTTATGAAATGTTCAAGCACAAAACCGATAAGTGCATCAAAGTTCTACTGAGACCTTAATCATGAAAGACTTACGCAAAATTTTCTCAACTTTAATCCTGAGTGTTGTTTTATTCCTAACACTGTTGTTTACTGCAACTGTTTCTGCCAATGCTGCGATCGCTCCTGATGAAGCTCAAAATATCATGCGTAATGCAGGTAGCCTTCAAGAAGCTGGACAAAAACTGAGAGAGGCAGATTCCTCTGAAAAGCTTCGGAACAATGAAGCTTTGAACACGGCAAAAGAAGTTCGCAAAGACAGACCCGCGATCGATGCGAAGGGCAATACGATCGAGGAAGCAAAAGAAGGCTTAAAAGGCTTTGCTGAGAACGTCAAAGAGAAGCTGAACTTAGATGAACCGCTCGCTCCTTCTACCAAAGAGTTTCTCGGTAAGCGCGAAGAAATTGCTGAACCGAACGGAAAGGTTTTAGTCAAAGAAAAACCTGGATACTATCAGCGCGATCGCCAAACCAAAGTATTTGAAGAGGAAAGATAGATGAAAGCTTTGTGTTGGCATGGTGCGCTCGATGTTCGAGTTGACAATGTTCCTGACCCAAAAATTCTGAATCCGCGAGATGCGATCGTTAAAATCACATCGACTGCAATCTGTGGTTCTGACCTCCATATCTATGATGGCTTCATTCCCACAATGCAATCCGGTGATATTCTCGGTCATGAATTCATGGGCGAAGTGGTCGAGGTTGGATCTGCGGTAAAAAATATCAAAATTGGCGATCGTGTCGTCGTTCCGTTCACGATTTCCTGTGGTAACTGCTATTTCTGCCAAAAAGATCTTTGGTCGCTCTGTGATAACTCGAATCCGAATGCTTGGTTGATTGAGCCGTTGTATGGTCATTCACCCGCTGGATTGTTCGGTTATTCGCATTTCTTTGGTGGATATGCAGGCGGACAAGCTGAATATGCGCGTGTTCCGTTCGCAGACACCGGACTCTTCAAGATTCCGCCTGAGTTAACGGATGAACAAGTGCTGTTCTTGACTGACATTTTCCCAACTGGATACATGGCAGCAGAACATTGCGACATTAAACCGGGTCACGTGATCGCGGTTTGGGGATGTGGGCCGGTTGGACTGTTTGCAATCAAGAGTGCTTTCTTGCTGGGCGCGGATCGGGTGATTGCTATCGATCAAGTTCCTGAACGGTTAGCAATGGCGAAAGCTCATGGTGCAGAAGTGCTGAACTATGAGGAAATTGATGTCGGTGATGCACTGAAGGAAATGACCGGAGGACGCGGACCCGATTCAGTGATTGATGCTGTGGGTTTGGAATCTCATGGAACAAGCATTGATTACTGGGTGGATAAAGCGAAACAGGCGGTTCGATTAGAAACCGATCGACCGATCGCTTTAAGACAAACGATCGTGGCTTGTAGCAAAGGTGGAACGGTTTCTGTTCCGGGTGTATATGGGGGTTTCCTCGATAAAATTCCGATGGGAGCCGCATTCAATAAAGGGTTAACGTTCAAAATGGGACAAACCCATGTGCATCGTTATCTCAAGCCCTTGATTGAACACATTCAGCGCGGCGACATTGATCCATCGTTTGTGATTACGCATACATTACCTTTGGATCAGGCTCCACATGGTTATGAGATCTTCAAGCAGAAGAAAGATAACTGTATTAAAGTTGTGCTGAAACCTTAGAGACTGGTTTCTCATTAAAAAGAGTTAGGGAGTGTTCAAGTTCCCTAACTCTTTTTGTTGGAGGCACTCAATTAGAGTCCTAGCAAATCATCTAATTCATCGATCGCTTCACAAGGAACAGACTGACTATCTCGATCGATAATCGGCTGAGGACGAGAAAGATTCACTGGATTTCCCTGCAATCGTCCATACAGATAATCGTCTGCATATCTACGAAACACTGCCTCGATCGCGGCTCTAGCATTTTTCAATCCCCATTCCGCTGCAATCTGTTCTGCCTTTTCGATGACATCTTTGCTCAATCTCACTTTGTTGTCATACATAGCTGCCACCCCTCAGCGATCGGAAACAATCCTCGCACATTCGCAAATTGTGGATCAGGCATGACTGCGAACAATTTCCGCCCTGCTAATCGTTCAGCAATGAGATGAGAACTGCCACCCGTTACGAGAAATCGAGTCACACGCGGCATGTAGGGAGTGTACTGAGCTTTAATCGTTTGAAAAATCCCCTTAAACCAAGGATCAAGATACTCTTCAAGCCACAGCGACCAGGACAATCCAGTATCGGCATAACAATGTCCAGCTTTGAAACCATCCATCACGATCGCAGGATCAACCGTGGTTCCCAAAGCATCAATCAAACGTCGATCGAAGCTAATTGCGGTCGCCAGTTCATACGATCCGCCCCGATCCATCACGTTTTCATCGATCACATCCCCTTCCGCATCGATCAAGCGACTTAACCAAGTACCGCCGCCGATATCTACAACGATCGCATAACCGCTATCAGGAATGAGTCCTAATTGTTGAGCATAGCGATACGATCCGATTCCTTCTCGCTCCACTTCAACATGCTCAACCGTAACTCTAAACGGAACACCATTGCGTTTGAATTCGTGCATTCCCATCAGTTGAGCTTTGATCGCATCTGCGTTCCGAGTTGGATCAGGAGTAGACGCATAAACATGCAGCGGAAATTGGCTAATCTCTTCATCCCGCTCCGGTTCCAGACACGCATAGAGATGTAATCTTGCCAAATCAACTTTGTTTTCGACAACGGTTTGTTGTTGGCGGCGATATTTGTACGCTTGTGTGCCAAAATGATAACGGGTTCCGTCAGGCAACTCGATCAGCGGCGACTGATCAGAATACCGAACTGGATCACGTCCTTGAGGCAATTGAAATCGCACCGATCGAATCGCTCTTGGATGTCCTGCACCGTTCCAAAACTTGAGATCATAGTTTCCAGCATCAAGCGCGATCGTGCGATGGGAGACGGTTCCAGTGGTTTCTTTTCGAGGTCTGCTTCGAGTGCCTAATCCGTTCATGGCGTTGTCCTCAACAAGATAGGGGCAATACAAATGTTTTTAGTACCTACGTACTATATTGGGTTTTGGGTCTAGTGTCAACCTGGGGACAAACAAATTTGCAAAAATTGATTTAGGCTCGATCGACCTATGCTATGGTTATAAGAACTAGGGCGATTGGCACAGGGGTAGCGCACATCCTTCACACGGATGGGGTCACTGGTTCAAATCCAGTATCGCCCATATCATTCAGCAGTATTTTGTGTTGGAGCCGATTATGAGAAAGATCGCGCTACAATAGGAAGCTGCCTTACTCCCCCCAAACTTATGTCATTGCCGATCGTTGCCATTATTGGTCGCCCGAATGTGGGCAAGTCTACCCTCGTGAATCGCCTCGCTCAAGTGCAAGATGCGATCGTGTTTGATCAACCGGGCGTAACCCGCGATCGCACATACAAAAGGGCGTTCTGGCGCGATCGAGAATTTCAAGTGGTAGATACAGGTGGACTTGTTTTTGATGATGACACTGAGTTTTTGCCGTTGATTCGAGAGCAAGCAATGGCGGCTTTGGCTGAATCGAAAGCAGCGATTTTTGTGGTAGATGGGCAGGCGGGGCTAACACAGGCAGATGAAGAGATTGCCCAGTGGTTACGTCAGCAGCCCGTTCCAGTTGTGTTGGCGGTGAATAAGTGTGAATCGATCGATCAAGGATTGATTCAAGCGGCAGAATTCTGGGAGTTAGGATTGGGTGAGCCGTATCCAGTTTCGAGTATTCATGGAAGCGGAACGGGTGATTTACTCGATCAGGTGATTGATCACTTGCCGCCTACCGATGAGATTGAAGAGACTCCTGAAATTAAAGTCGCGATCGCAGGTCGTCCCAATGTTGGTAAGTCAAGCTTATTGAATGCGTTTGTCGGTGAAAATCGTTCGATCGTCAGTCCGATTTCTGGAACAACCAGAGACGCGATCGATATGTTGGTCGAACGCGATGGAAAACAGTATCGATTGATTGATACGGCTGGAATTCGCAAGAAAAAGAATGTTGAATATGGTCCTGAATTCTTTGGAATCAATCGAGCATTCAAAGCCATTGATCGATCGGATGTAGTTCTCCTAGTAATCGATGCTTTGGATGGCGTAACGGAGCAAGATCAAAAGTTAGCTGGACGCATCGATGATGAAGGGCGTGGCTGCGTTGTGATCATCAACAAATGGGATGCAGTCGAGAAAGATTCGCATACTATCTATGAATATGAGCGGGAAATTCGCGATCGCTTACATTTCGTGGAATGGGCAGAAAGTATCTTTATCAGTGCCAAAACAGGTCAGCGGGTTGAGAAGATTTTTGAACTCGTCGATCGTGCCGCAGAACAACATAAGCGCCGAGTTTCGACGGCTGTGATCAATGAAGTGCTTGAAGATGCGCTTTCTTGGCACACTCCACCAACAACGCGCCAAGGACGACAAGGTAAGATCTACTATGGAACGCAGGTCAGTACTGCACCGCCTACGATCGCGCTATTCGTCAATGATCCGAACTTGTTCAACGACAACTATCGACGGTATATCGATCGTAAGTTCCGAGAATCGCTAGGCTTCCAAGGAACACCACTACGGTTACTGTGGCGCGGTAAGAAAGTGCGCGAAGTTGAACGGGGTCATCAGTCGAATCGAGCCACAAAGGTTTAGAGCATGGATTTACTGCGATCGCTTCCACTGGGTCTATACCTTGAACAGCCGATCACCTGGATGCACCGACTTGATCCACGGGTGAAACTTGCTTGGTTGATGAGCTTTCTAGCAACTCCACTGCTGGCAAATGCAACATGGCGACTGGCTTTGGTCGGTGTTCTGATCGGACTAACGTTAGCAGCGAGAATTCCGCTTAGAGTATGGCGGCAACAGATGGGATGGTTGCTGCTCTTGGCGGTTTATGTGTTCTCGCTGGTTGCGATCGCGCCTGATGGTTTGAATGTTGAACCTCGTCCACGCTTGCCTGAAAACGAACTCGCATTTGTGCAGCAACCGAATACAGTTCCTCAACCTGCACCCGCCCGTCCTTGGTTCAATCCATTTCAATCGCAACCGCAATCAGATTCAGCGAAGCAATTGAAGCGACCAGAGTTAAAACAACCGACCGGATATCGGTATGTGGTATTTCAACGCGGGCCGATTCGGGTAACTCGTCGATCGCTGGATTTGGCAATTCGAGTTGCCACATTATTATTCACGCTGATTTACAGCACGAATTTATTTTTGCTAACGACTGCACCCGAAGAAGTCACCGCAGGATTGGAAGATTTGATGCGTCCGTTGCGTCGATTTAATCTTCCGGTGACTGAGATTGCATTAACGTTAACGTTGTCGTTGCGATTCATTCCGCTGGTATTGGAAGAGTTTCAGAATTTGATTCGATCGATTCGCACTCGTGCCATTAATTGGAAAAAATTAGGATTTCGTCGAACGGCTCAGATTGCATTGTCGATCGCGGAACGATTGTTGCAGAATCTATTGCTGAGAGCAGAACAAATTGCAAGTGCGATGAAGGTTCGAGGATTTACCAGTCCGAATCGGCATCGAGTGGAATGGCATCAATTGATTTTGAAACGGTTTGATTGGATTGCGTTGATTGTATTAGGTGGATTCTGGGCGGCACGATTGGTATTCGGATAATTAAAAAATCGGGACAATTTACTGCCCCGATC
>JADEXW010000264.1 GCA_015206935.1 Pseudanabaenaceae cyanobacterium LEGE 13415
GATATCACCCCGATCGACAAACAAAAAAGGAGCAGCCCCACCTAGAACTGCTCCTTTTTTAATTGAAAATAGATGGATTAATGTCCGTCCCGCTCCGATCGACTAATCACCGTTTCTCGATCGACCGATTCCACTCCGTTCCCATCCACCAATACAGGTCTCGTAGGACGACGAATCCGATCTTCTAACGATTTGATCACGATATACAGCACCGGAACAATAAACAAACTGAGGAACGTTGCAACCACCATTCCACCCACGATCGCAGTTCCTAAAGATTGACGAGCAGCCGCACCGGGCCCTGTTGCAATCAACAATGGAAACGCTCCAATCGCGGTCGAAATCGCGGTCATCAAAATGGGTCTCAATCGTTCTCGACCTGCTGCCACAACTGCGCTGGCGATCCCTTTTCCGCGATCGCGTTCTTCATTCGCAAATTCAACGATCAGAATTGAGTTTTTACTCGCCATCCCGATCAACATCACAAACCCGATTTGGGTGTAAACATCATTTGCGGTTCCCTTGAGCAATACTGCGAGTAATGCACCCAAGATTGCTAAAGGCACAGTTAGCATGATGATAAACGGATCAACATAGTTTTCATACTGTGCAGCTAGCGTTAGGAACACAAAAACGATCGCTAATCCGAAGATAAAGACTGCGGCTCCACCGGATTCGATTTCTTCGAGCGAAAGTCCTGACCATTGGAACCCAAATCCTCTCGGTAAGGTTTCTCGTGCAACCGCTTCCATTGCTTGAATTGCCTGTCCTGAACTCGATCCGGGTGCAGGTGCGCCATTGATTTCAACTGAGCGAAATAGATTGTAGTGAGTAATGATCGAGGGGCCATTCGTTTGGCTCACTCGCACTAAGTTACCCAGCGGAATCATTCGAGGCGTTCCACCATTCGTTGGAGTGTTGCGAACATACAAGCGTTTGATATCGTCCGGATTCGATCGAAACTGACTATCCGCCTGAATGTACACTCGGTAGGCTCGGTTGAACTGGTTAAAGTCATTGACATACGCAGAACCGAGGAAGATTTGCAGCGTGTTGAAAATGTCTTGAAGAGACACTTGCAGTTGACTCGCGCGATCGCGATCGACTTCGATCGAAATCTGCGGTGTATTCCCGTTAAAGTTCGGTCGCAATCCGGTGAGTTGCGGACTTTGAGCCGAAGGATAAGCTGAAGCTCGATTCAGGAACTTGCCTAATGTTTCACCCAGTGCGGGAAAACCTAAGCCAGTGCGATCTTGTAAGTGAAATTCAAAACCGCCAAAGTTTCCGATTCCTGGAACCGCAGGCAAGTTAAACGGCAACACAACCGCTTCTTGAATCGCTGCCATCTTCGGAAACAATCCAGTGGGTCGCGGGAAAAATCCTCCCAGGATCGCTTGCAACGATTGATTTGCTCCAGTTCTTTCTTCCCAAGGTTTTAACGTGGTGAAGATCAATCCATTGTTCGGAGTGGCTCCACTAAAGCTAAATCCCCCAACTGCGAAGATGTTTGAGACTTCTGGCTGTGCTTTGAGAATTTCTTCTGCTTTCTCTAATACTCGCTCTGTATAGTCCAGTGAAACCCCTTCTGGAGCTTGAACAACGGTGATAAACACACCTTGATCTTCATCAGGAATGAAAGCTTGCGGAACAAAGTTGTACACAAAGTAAGTGAGAACTAATGCACCTGCAAAGAAAGACAGAATTAAGCTTTTACGTCGAACCGCTTTATCAAGATTTCGAGCATAACTATCACGAGTTTTATCGATCGCCCAGTTTACCCGCCGGAAAAACCAATTGTTACTGGTCGCATTCTGTCCAGGTTTGAGCATCAATGCAGACAACATTGGAGTAAAGGTCAGTGCATTGAAAGTAGACACTAAGACTGAGAACGCGATCGTTAATGCAAACTGTCGATAGAGCTGTCCGGTTGTTCCTGGGAAAAATGCCACAGGCACAAACACCGTGATCAACACTAATGAAGTTGCAATCACAACGCCAGAGAGAACATTCATCGACTCGATCGCAGCTTCGAGCGGTCGTTTTCCGTCTTCCTGAATGCGACGGGTAATGTCTTCAATAATTACGATCGCATCATCCACCACTAATCCAGTCGCCAAAGTCAAACCGAACAAAGTCAGGGTATTGATTGAAAATCCGAGAACTTTGACGAAAATAAACGTGCCGAGAAATGCGATCGGAATCACGATCGAGGTAATAAATGCCGCTCTCCAATCTTGCAAAAAGAGAAACAGAATCAAGACCACTAAAACGACTGCTTGAATCAGTGAAGAAACGACTTCTTTTGCTCCAGCATCGATAAAAGTTGTCGTATCGAATGCCACTTCATAACGCAATCCGGGCGGGAAGCTGGCGGAAAGATTTTGCATCTCGTCCTTGACCGCTTTCGCCACATCAAGCGCATTACTGCCGAATTGTTGGTTAACACCTAATCCAACGCCTCGATGAGTGACCCGATCCTCTGTCGTAAATCGCAGCAATGAACCATAGTTCTCAGCACCGAGTTCAGCACGTCCCACATCTCTCAATCGAACTAAAGTTCCGCCCGTCGATCGAATCACGAGATTGTTAAATTCTTCAGTCTCTCGCAGTCGTCCTTGTGCCGTAATCGAGTATTGATATTGCTGTCCTGGAACTGCGGGCGATTGTCCAATCTGTCCCGCCCCCACTTGAACGTTTTGCTGTTGAAGCGCAGCGACCACATCTTGAGGAGTCAGAGTCCGACTGGCAAGCCGTTCTGGATCAAGCCAGAGCCGCATCGCGTAAGTTCGTTCACCAAAGATCTGAACTTCCCCTACACCTTTGATCCGGCGAATGGCATCAGCGAGATACAAATCGGCATAGTTACTGAGGTACAGATCATCGTAAAGATCTTGATTCTTCTGCGGATCACGATCGGAATAAAGCCCGATCGCAAGCAGAAAGTTATTGTTCGCTTTAGCAACTTGAACACCAGTTTGTGTAACAGGTCCCGGTAAACGAGATTGCACCGTAGACACCCGGTTCTGAACATCGACCGCTGCTAAATCCTGATTCGTTCCCAAATCAAAGGTCAAATTAATCTGACTCACACCATTGTTTGCACTGGTGGATTTGATGAATTTCACACCGTTGATCCCGTTCAGTTGTCGCTCCAGAATGTTCGTAACCGTCGATTCGACGACTTCCGCATTCGCACCCACATAAGTCGAAGTCACACTCACCTGCGGCGGTGCAATCTCCGGATATTGCGCCACAGGCAAGGTGGGAATACAAGCAATTCCTAACAGCGTGATCATGATCGAACACACTGTGGCGAACACAGGGCGCTTAATGAAAAAGGTTGAAATAGAAAAGATCATAAATCAGCGCCTTTGATTAGGGTGAAGGCTTGATCTGTGCGACATCCGCGATCGGGGCACAGTTTTGCAGTTGGAGAATTCCAGAAGTCACAATGCGATCGTTTTGCGTGACTCCTTCTAAGATTTCTTGATCGTTGCCAATAATTTTTCCAAGCTTGACAGGCTTTTGAGCGGCAACCATTTGATCCGGACTCACTTCAGCAGGTCTTCCTCCTCCTGGAGAAGCCGCAGGTGCTTCACAGCCAGATGCCTCAAATGGAGAAGCGACAAACAGAAAATCTCGTCCTCCTAAGCGCGAAATTGCGGTTGTTGGAACTAAAACCCCTGGACGATTTGACCAAACGACTCTTGCCCGAACAAACTGTGAAGTTCTGAGTCCCCCAGCATTAGCAAATCTGGCTTTGACCTGTACAGATTGAGTGGCTGGATCAACATTCGGTGAGATAAAAGAGATCTGCCCATTCTGTACAGGCTGATTTTGATCATTCAACAATCGCACAGGTAGTCCAGTCCGGAGCGCGGATGCTCGTTCTAACGGAACTTGAATCTGAATTTCTAGCTGATCATTCTGAGTAATGGTTAGTAGATTCGTCGGATTCGCGTTGCTGACGGTATCTCCAACTTTGACCGGAATATCCCCAACAATTCCCGAAAAGGGAGCTGTGATCGTATAGTCATCCAACTGCGCCACTCCTTCCGCCGTATTCGCTTGGGCTTGTTCGACTGCCCGTTGATTTCGACCGACGTTAGCTTCTGCGCGTTGAATTGCCGCCCGTTGACCTGCAATATCCGCATCTGCTTGTCTGAGAGCTGCTTGAGCCGTCTGGAGCGCATTCAACCGCTGATCGACAATCTGTTGACTGGTTGCCCCTTCCTTCTGAAGTCGGACAAATCGATCGTATTCTTGTTGCGCTAATCGGACATTCGATTGGGCTGTCGTGCGTTGAGCTTGCAGCGATCGTAATGTTTCACTCGCGCTGTCCACATCTGCTCGTGCCGTTTCCACTTCAGCTTGAGCCGTTTGGGTGGCAGATTGGCGGCTGGCAACTTGGGCGCGTTGTTGGGCTGAATCGATTTGAATGAGCGGCTGACCTGCTTCGACTCGTTGTCCTGGACGTACCAGAATCGAGGCAATTTGACCGGAGACTTTCGGTTGCAAAGTCACAGATTGACGAGAATCTAGCGTTGCCGCATAGTCGGAACTATCTTCGATCGTAGATGCTTTGGGATTAGCGAGCGGAACAGGAGTTGGCTGCGGTTTCATCTGACTAGCAATCATCAGAGGCAGAATCAGCCGATTAAACAAGATCCAGCCCAGACCGCCTAAAGCGGCAAGTCCAACCAAGGCGGGAACGAGAAATCGTTGCCATCGTGGAGGAGGATTTTTTGGGCTGGGAGGTGCTTCAATTCCGGTCGGAGGTTGAAGATTCACGTTGCGGTTGGTATCTTCGCCGTTCATTAGGTTAGCCGATAAAGTCTAGGGTCGAGGCGTTAAAGACGAACGATTAAAAGCAAAGGAGCTTTATATATTACGATGTATGCGAACTATTTGATCTCTGCCTTTTGGAGGACAAACCTATCTAAGGGTAATCAGCAGATTGTTTGAGATCTTTCAAGCGTCAGATGCACAAACACGAGTAGTCATCTGATACTGCTCAAACAATACAGTTTTACCATTTATGATATGAGTAGCGCGATCGAATTTAATGTTTTCGCTCCCCGAAACCAAGAAATTCATCTCATCTTAGCTGGGAAAGAAACGCCGATGCAAAAAGGCGAAGATGGATACTTTCGGGTGCAGATTGATTTAGAAGATGGAGAGTACCAATACAAGCTGCGCGTTAAATCGAATAGTCCAGCGCTAAAAAATCAATGGGTAGAAACAAACGATCCATATATGACGGAGATGGATCGCAAAACAGAAAACGGAATTGTACGGATTAAGAACGGAAAACGCATTTTAGATACCTACGTCTGGCAAAATGACGATCGCGCTCTTCCTGAAAATCGCGATCTAATTCTCTACGAAATGCACATTGCAGATTTTTGCGGCAAAGGAACGAATATTTCTGATCCAACGAAGTTCAAGCAGGTGTTAGAAAAGCTCGATTATCTGAGTGAGCTTGGAATCAATGCGATCGCGCTAATGCCCGTGACAGAATACGATGGCGATTACCGCTGGGGCTATATGCCGCTTCACTTTTTCGCCTTAGAAAGCAGTTACGGTAAGCCCGAAGATTTCAAGCATTTGATCGATGAATGCCATGCGCGTGGAATTCGCGTATTTTTGGATTGCATCTTTAATCACACGAACGAAGAAAGTCCGTTATTAAAGATCGATCGTGATTATTGGTACTACCACGATCGACATTACCCAGAAGATGATGCGAACTATTGGGGACCGGAACTGAGCTACGAAAATTTTGATAGCGATCGCAATCTTCGCCCGACTTGGAACTTTGTTCGCGATGTGGTGCAATTTTGGATTCGCGAATATCACATCGACGGAATTCGCTATGATGCAGTTCGCCAAATCGCCAACTATGAATTTTTCGGTTGGCTATTCGAGCAAATCAAAGTGAAGCAAAAACCGTTCTATCAAATTGCTGAACATATTCCCGATACCAGCGAAGTTTGCAAACCGAAAGGTGTATTCGATGCGTGTTGGCACGAGAGTTTCCGCTATTTCCTTAAAGATGCACTCACAGGCGAATCTTTGAACTTAGAGGAACTGAAAAAAGCGATCGATGCTCGACAACAAGGCTATGAAACCGGAGTTGCAACGATTAACTATCTTGCAACGCACGATCGCGAACATCTGATCGTCGAGTTAGGTGATGTTGGTATTTTTGATCAACCAGCGTTCGATCGCGTCAAGTTCGGCGCAATTTTACAGATGACGGCTCCAGGCAATCCGATGCTTTGGATGGGCGATGAATTTGGACAAGCGACCCACAAGACCAAAACAACGACCGAGCCAAATCAATTAGATTGGTCATTGTTAGATCAGAATCGTGGTTTGTTTGAGTTTTATAAACGAGCGATCGCACTTCGGCATGAGAAGGCTTCACTGAGAACTGACAATATCGAGTTCTTTTTTGAGAATGCGGACGATAAGATTCTGGCGTATGTACGCTGGAATGATGCGGGGGAAAGAGTCGTAGTTGTTGCGAATTTCTCGGATCAAGACCGTGAAGGATATGCGATCGAGAATTTTCCAATCGAGGGGAATTGGAAAGATTGGGAAACAGGAAATGCAATCGATGTAGAGGAGGGGAATTTATCGATCGACCTTCCAAAGTTCAGCGCGAAGGTGTTGTTGAGTTAAAGAACTCCCCCAAAATCCCTCATCCCACCCCTGAAATGCTGTGATAATATTAAAAACTGCCGTATTCATCACAATTCAGGAACCCTCTCAATGGCACTGGTACAAGAGCGCAAGCAAGAAATCATTTCCCAATACCAAGTTCACGAAACTGACACCGGATCAGCCGATGTCCAAGTGGCAATGCTCACCGAGCGCATCAACAAACTCAGCCTCCACCTGAGATCCAACAAAAAAGACCACGCTTCCCGCACCGGACTCCTCAAAATGATCGGTCAGCGCAAACGTCTTCTCGCCTACATTCAAAAAGGCGATGTAGAACGCTACCGCGCCCTGATTGGTCGTCTCGGTATCCGGGGTTAAACTAATGCCTGACAACGCCCCTGATCCAAACTCAGAGCGGCTCCCATTCGAGCCAGGACGCAAAAAAGCGAAATCCACCGCAAAACCCGCGCCCGAAC
>JADEXW010000975.1 GCA_015206935.1 Pseudanabaenaceae cyanobacterium LEGE 13415
ATCATATCCAAGATAGAAGTAGATCACAGTTAAGGTTTGAAAAGCTGTGGTGTCTGTTCGCGATCGTAGGTTAAATCAGAATGTTTTGGGTTGAAATTGTGTTGGTGATCCTTATCTTGGGATCGACTGTGTTTTATCTAGCGTGTGCGTGGTTCACTGCGCAATTCTTCTTAGCCCCTCAACCGAGTGGCAGGTTAGCTCAGGAGCCTGTTTCGATCTTGGCTCCGATTTGTGGGCTGGATGAAGGCGCGATCGAGAACTGGACTTCACTATGTACTCAGACCTATTCCACGTATGAAGTTCTGTTTGGTGTCATCGATCCAGACGACCCAGCGATTCCAGTGCTGAATCAATTACAAGCGCAGTTTCCCGATCGAGTTCAAATCTTTATTGGACTTCCGCCGCGTGGGATTAATCACAAAGATAGTACGTTGAGCTATTTGCTTGAGAAAGCTAAGTACGAGACTCTGATCTTTGTGGATAGTGATATTCGAGTTCAGCCAGATTACATTCAAACGGTGACTGCACCGCTGGATCGAGTAGACGTAGTGACTTGTGCCTATATTGCGCACAATCCGCAATTCTTCCCTGCCGCGATCGCTTCTTTAGGTCGTTGCTGTGATTTTATTCCGAGCGCTTTGATCGCACGAGCGATCGATCAAGGGTTACAGTTTGCGATCGGAGTGACGATCGCGGTTCGTCGATCGACGTTGATGAATTTTGGTGGACTTCAACTGAATCGCATTGGCTCTGATCATAATCTAGGAAAACGCGCAGCAAAAGCAGGCTACAAAGTAGAACTGTCGCAGCTTGTTCTCGAATCGGATACCGGAAGCGAAAGTTTAAGTGATTTATTTCAGCGTGAATTGCGTTGGTCGCGAACGATTCGATTTAATAAAGGTAATATTTATTACACCATGATTTTTTGTTACGGAACTGTATTTTGTTTTCCATTGCTACTTGTTTCTAATTTTTCAACTTGGGCGATCGCGCTTTCATCCGTAACCTATGTTATTCGTTATACTCAGGCGTTTATTACGATATTCAGTATGAAGAGTCCTGCTCTATTGCGTTGGTTCTGGGCACTACCCATTCGAGATGCCTTGAGCTTAATCATTTGGGCAATCGGTGGCGTGGGACGAACCGCTTATTGGAGAGGACGAAAACTGCGAATCGAAGGCGATGGAATTATTCAGCAAATTTGACGCTTGAAATGGCTTTTGAAGCTTTCATCAAGAAACAAAGAAAGCGAAGAATTCTACGATCGCTCTGTGCTAAAAAATAAACCATGTCCCAGGTAGGAAAAGTGCAATGTTTGGCTTAACCAAATCGCGTGCGATCGTTTTTGGAGTCTCTGGAGTCGTATTGGC
>JADEXW010000265.1 GCA_015206935.1 Pseudanabaenaceae cyanobacterium LEGE 13415
CATTTGTAGCAATGCACCTGGATGACTCAGCATCGACCACCACCCCCAAAATGTTCGCAACATTTCTAGGGTTCCCAAAATCTACAACTGTAGTACTAGGAAGTCTGCGGGAGTGAGAATCTTCACTGCTCGAAACGGATTAAGAACCAGTAGATCTTGATCACTACTGAGAAGGTAATTTGCATTGCCGTTACTCGCTAATTCAAGGAATTTATCATCCTTCGGATCACGGCAAGCCACGATCGATTCCGAAATCTCAATCATTTCCACAATGCTCAAAAACTCATCAAGAAACTGGTTCCGTGACTCAAGAGACAAATATCGATCGAAGCGCGATCGACTGAAAACGTCTCTCAGTTCTGTTAGTACAGGTTCAGAGAGAAGAACAATTCCCGTTGAAATAACTACATCGAAAGCCTGTCGAGCGATCGAGCGTTTAAACAGCGCTGCACTGATGAGCAAATTCGTGTCCAGAACAAATCGATCGTTACTCATCTAAGATCGACTGCAAAATTTCTGGTGTTAGTTCGTTTGCCTCTGCTTCGTCGCTCAACTGATCCATTGTCGTTTGCAACTGAGTCACCTGCATGGCACGTTTCAGCCACGAACTCATGAGCGCTTGAATCTTCTGTTGTTGTTCTGGGTTCGCAGATTGATAGGTTCTCGCAATCTCTGCATCGACTTGAATTGTAATGGGTTCCATCTTGCACCATTCCGAATCGAGATTTCCTTAGTATAGTTCCAGTCCAAATCTGAGGAATCACTTCATCAAATTCAATCCGCATTCTGAACCATCTGTGTAATCCTGGATCATGCACTAAATTGTTCTAGCTTTCTAAGGAACTCCTCATGGACGACAAGCTAATGCTCATGATTCCAGGACCGACTCCGGTTCCGGAACAGGTCTTATCGGCAATGTCAAAACACCCGATCGGACATCGCAGCGGTGATTTTGGCAAAATCGTGGCAGAAGTCACACAGAATTTAAAATGGCTGCATCAAACTCAAAATGATTTGCTTATCCTGGCTGCCAGTGGAACAGGCGCAATGGAAGCGGGGATCATTAACTTTCTCAGTCCAGGCGATCGCGTTCTCGTTGCAACGAATGGCAAATTTGGAGAGCGCTGGGCAGAAGTGACCGATGCGTATGGATTGCAGACGGAGCGAGTGACAGCCGAATGGGGGAAACCGCTTGATCCCGAAGCGATTCGTGAACGGTTGGAAAGCGATCGAGAAAAACAAATCAAAGCCGTGATCGTGACGCATAGCGAAACTTCGACAGGTGTGATCAACGATTTGGAAACAATTAACCGTCATGTGAAAGCACATGGAGAAGCGTTAATTATTGTTGATACTGTGACCAGTTTGGGTGCGACCAGCGTTCCTGTGGATGAATGGGGCTTGGATGTGGTGGCATCGGGATCACAGAAAGGCTATATGATTCCGCCAGGATTGGGCTTTGTGGCAGTCAGTCCGAAGGCTTGGGAAGCTTACAAAACAGCGAAATTACCTCGGTACTATTTGGATTTGGGTAAATATCGGAAGTCGAGCGCGAAAGATACCACGCCGTTTACGCCTGCGATCAACTTGTTCTATGCGATGCAAGCCGCACTCAGAATGATGCAAGCGGAAGGATTGGAGAATATCTTTGCGCGGCATGAACGGCAGCGACAAGCGACACGGGCAGCAGTGAAGGGATTGGGAATGCCTTTATTTGCAGCAGATGAATGCAGCAGTCCTGCGATCACAGCCGTCATGCCGAATGGTGTGGATGCGGAAAAGATTCGCAAAGTGATGCGGAATCGGTTTGATATTGCACTTGCGGGGGGACAAGATCACCTCAGCGGTAAGATCTTCCGAATCGGTCATTTAGGATTTGTGAGCGATCGAGATATTCTGACTGCGATCGCGGCTCTCGAAGCGACGCTGCAAGAACTTGGCTATGACGGATTCACACCTGGAGCCGGAATTGCCGCCGCTGCGAGTGTGTTATCGAAGTAAAATTCGCTGCGTTTAGAGGGGATCGCGCCCCCTAAATCCCTCAAACCTGGGGGACTTTGAAAGTTGAAGCCGTTCTGGAATTCGGAGCTTTCTTCTGGCTCAAAGTCCCCCAATTTTGGGGGATTTAGGGGGCTTTAGCCGATTCAACCGCAGCCAACCCTTCATCAAACTAATGTCGATCGAGAATCGGATCGATCGGAGGAGGGGTTGCTGCTTGTTGAGCCTCGTACAATCGAGCCGCCGCAGTTAACCCCATAAATCCCCAAAGCACGATGCCGAATGGGGTGAGCATGACCACGTTTAGACTGATTTGGGAAACGGTGGCAAGCACGATCGCGCGACAGGCTCCCACAAACGGATCAGTCGAAGCTTGTCGAGTTTGAAGCGCATTCACCACAAGCAAGCCCAATCCTCCAACATAAGGAATCGTGCCAAACCAGCCGAGATTCAACAGTAGCGCCAAGATGCCGCTATCGTTGCCGCCGATGTTTGCATCTCGAATCACGTATCCGATGCCGCGTCCTTCCACTTCGCTCATTGCTTCGCTTAGTAGATTGGCATAACCAATACTTCGATCGATAAAACTACCATCCTGTTGCCCTGCGAAGAAGGTTTGGAATCGAGAACTAATCACCGATGAAAATGGCTCGATCATCGTTAACGGTAATACCACAAGTGATAGCAGCATTAATGTGACGATCAATCGCATTTGAAACTTGGGTTTCAATGAAGGAATAAAGATGATTAGCCCAATAAACCAACTCAGCCAAGAGGTTCTCGCTAACGTTAAGAGGAATGCAAGATACCCGAAGGCGGAAGATGCAATCTTTAATGGACTTTTAATCGCGAAGAGTAATAACAACCCAGCTACCATTGTCGTCGCGAAGGGTTGCGGAGAGTGCATTGTACTAAAGACCCGAATCCCTAATGGGTTGGGTGTTCCGAATGAGAAAATTCGCAGATTGTTGATGAGATTCGTTAGCCAATACTGATCCCAAATCGGCGCAACCAAGAATTGAATCACCCCGTAGATTCCCATCACTAAGACTCCCCAGAGAAACGTTTTCTCGGTTACGCGCTTGAGTTCGGGAAACTTTCGCCAATTGGAAAAGATATAGTAGCCAAATAGAACCGGAGTGATCCAGGTTAATAGTGGAACAATCACCGCTTCAAGTGGATAACTCAACACTCCAATGAATGTTGCATACGCGATCGAGGCAATACATAAGACAAAGGGTAATCCGTTTCCTTTGATTGCTTGCGGCAATTGAATTAGGAAGGTGAGGATCGGTAGAAATGCAACGAAAAATGGCGCTAATAAGACTGGATTTGGATCAACCCAGCCGATTTCCCAATCGATTAATCGTCGGACGAATGGGGTGAGAAACCAGAGCCACCAAGTAAATCCAATGTAGAAGATTGGATATCGAAAGAAGAGGAGTGCGCCAACGAATAGACTTCCGGCAGGGAAGAATAATCGGAGGATCGAGGCGACGTTTGCAACAAGACAGAGTGCGGTGAACGCGATCAGGCATCCGACGAGAAGCCAGGGTTCAGAGAGTTGCGGAGATTTGGGTTGGGGTTGGCTGCTGTACATAGATTCAGGGTATTCGTGGGGGTAGAGACGCGATTAAGAGCTTCGCTGCACCTTGTGTGCGCGTCTGTACGAAGGGATCGCATTGGCAGAAGAAGTCGATCGCATTTCCCAAGCCAAGTCATAGAGGTCGAGTGTGTCTTGGGCAATCTGTTTCCAACTGTAGCGTTGAGCCGATCGATAAGCGTTATGGCGTAATCGATCGAGTAAAGTCCGATCCAATATCAAGTCTTCGATCGCTTGCTCAAATGCGGCGCGATCGCGACAAGGGACAATCAATCCCGTTTCTCGATCGCGCACGATTTCCATCGGCCCGGGTGCAGTCGTTGTCACGGGAGCGAGTCCACACGCCATTGCTTCAATGAGCGCGACCCCAAACCCTTCTGAAATCGTCGGTAAAACTTTGATGTGATGCCCTTTTAACAGTTCTGGAAGTCGGTGATTTTCATAGTACGGAATCACGGTTAAGCGATCGCGTACTTCTGGATCAAAATCGGCATACACCTGATCCGCTGCAACTTCAGTGCCGAACAAGCTCACTTCTAATTTGGAATGACGTTTGAGTAAGGCATTTAACGCAGGTGAACCGTATTGGATTCCTTTGCGAACAATATAGCTGCTGACTTGGGCGATTCTAATCGGTTCATTCTCTGAAGGTGTCGGCTCAAATGGCAAATTTAACATCGTTTCAGGAATGCCATTTGGAACGACGTGAGCGCGATCGGGATGTATGCCTAACTTGTTAATGGCATAGTCTCGATCGCGATGATTTAACAACAAAACAAGATCCGATTGTTGCATCGAAGTTGCCGCTTCCCACAATCGAATACTGCCTCGATAAAGCCAATATTTCCACTCAAGTTTGAGATTTCCGCGTTTCGCTTCTTCGAGGTATTCTAGATGTTCAATGTGTTCTAAACCGTGACATCGAGCGACGAGTAACGGACGAGATTTGCGGAATTTTTGTAAGATTAAACCCCAGATCCAAGCATCAGCAGTTGACGTATCTACGACATCGATCGAGGAATTTGCAATCTTCGCGGCTGTGAATTCAGGAAAGAGAATAAATCTGAGTAAGGGTGATAATTGTTTTGGTAAATGATCGACTGAGTAGAATTCAGTTTGATGTCCAAGTTTCTCGTATTCTTGACACAAGCGCCAGGTAACACCGGAGCCGCCAGCATTGGGATCAGCAGGATAGTGGCATGTAAATAGAGTTTTCATCAGGAAATCACGAATTCAAGCAAGTTCTTTTCGATACCGTCGATCAATTTTTCATTCCTAAAGTAATCTGAAACATACTGACGGCATCTTACTCCTAAAGTCGGATCTTTTTCTCGCCAATCGAGGACGCGATCGAGACACGCTGCCAAATCTTCCTCATTACCGGGTTCAAATAAGTAATCCGCGAATTCTTCAGTCAGAATCTCAGGATTCCCGCCGATTCGACTCGCCACTTTTGGCACTCCACAAGCCAGCGATTCAAATAATCCTAGGCTACAAGGTTCATTCCAAATGCTTGGTAGAACATTCACATCACTGGCTTGATAAAGTGAAATCGGATTTGCCATATGTCCCACGAATTCAACTTGATTAGAGATTCCTAATGATTCTGCTAATTCAATGAGCGATCGTAAATAGTTCATGCCTTCGTTCTCACATTCACGCTCCTTGGAAAAACTGTAATGCGTGACGGGTTTTCCAGCAATCAATGTTTTAACTTTTCTACCATTCTTGACTAAAATCGAGATCGCTTTAATCAGCGTTTCGAGTCCTTTTTCTGGGTCAATTCTACCGATATAAGAAACAATTCTTGTGTCATCAAAGATACTCCATTGCTGTCGAGCTTGCACCAAATCCTCAGCAGGTTTGTATCGATCTAAATCAACCCCGTTATAAACAACACGAATTCGATCGCTTTCCATTCCAAACGCAATCCAATCTTGTTTTGTCTGATTGGAGACTGAAATAAATCGATCGACATTTCGCAATCCGAATTTACGCTGTCGATTCAACTGAAGCGGCGGAAGTTGTAGATAACACACATACGGTAAGCGACGAAAAAACGACAAGATCGAAGCAAATAATGAGAAGTGATAGTCGTTACAGAAAATGATCGAATTTGGCTCGATCGACATCTGCAAAATCTGCATCAAGCTCGGTAGAAACCGTCTCGTACTCTCGAAACTTCGCCAATCAAAACCATAAGCGCTAATTTGAATCATGCGATCGCAAATTGGTTGATATTGCTCTAATAAATCTCCAGGTTTGAGATAGAGCAATGTGATTTGATGTCCTCGCGATCGCAGTCCTCGACAAATGGTGAGCAAGTTCAATTCTTGCCCTCCGCGCTGACTGGTGACATGATTTTCAAGAACAATAACATTCATGCGTTTTGTGCAGTATTGAGTTCCATCGTATTCCTAACCCGATCGCACTTCATGTTGAATTCGGTGATAGTGCCAAAGTCGTCCCCGTTTTTCTAATAAGGTCTGATAGCTTCCCTGCTCCACAATTTGACCCTGCTCCATCACCACTACTTGATCCGCTCGAACGATCGTTGAAAGTCGGTGCGCGATCGTAATCACAGTCCGCCCCTGCGAAAGTCGCTCTAGAGATTGCTGAATCAACCGCTCTGACTCAGAATCCAGCGCACTCGTCGCTTCATCCAAAATCAGAATTTCTGGATCACGCAGCAAGGCACGCGCGATCGCCAATCGTTGCCGCTGTCCTCCAGATAATCGAACCCCTCGATCGCCCAATACAGTTTCAAACTGCTCCGGCAATTCGAGAATAAATTCCAGTGCATTCGCTTGCTCTGCCGCTTGCCAAATTTGCTGGTCGCTGATGTTTTCCAATCCGTAAGCGATATTCTCACGCACCGCAGCATTGAAAATAAAAGTGTCTTGACTGACGATCGCCATTTTTTTTCGTAGCGATTCGAGCGTAAACGATCGCGCATCTTGCCCATCAAATACAATCTCGCCAAAGGTCGGATCGTAAAAGCGTGGAATCAGATCGACCAGCGTAGTTTTTCCTGCACCAGAACCACCCACGATCGCGGTTGTTTTCCCTTTCGGAATACACAGTGAAATATTTTTTAGAACAAGCTGATCGCGATCGTAGCCAAAATCAACATGGTGAAATTCGATCGAGTGTTGCAACCCGTCGAAAGTGCGATCGCCATCTTTCAAATACGGTTTATCATCACGCCGCAATAATTCACGTAAATTCTTTAGCGATCCACTGGCAGAAATCAATTGCACGCGACTGCCGTTTACCTCATGAATCGCGGGAACCAGCCGAAATAAGATAAACAGAAATGTAAGCAGCGATGCCGTTTGTAATGTGCCATTTTGTACAAAGATTGTGATCGCCAAAATGATCATCACAATCAAAATCGTGGTTGCCAATCCTTCCGCTAATGGACGCACGATCGCAGCTTGTCGAGTCGCTTTCATTCCCGTTTTCACAACTTCCGAACTGGCGTTGTAGAATCGTTGGCGCTCATAATCCTGAGTTGCAAACGCTTGTAC
>JADEXW010000976.1 GCA_015206935.1 Pseudanabaenaceae cyanobacterium LEGE 13415
CGTTAATAGCAGCAGTCGGAGGGCGGCAATGGGGAATGGGCTGAAAACGGTACGTCGATTCTCCGCTTTTGGTGCGTGCTTAGCTGTTGGTTTTTGCTCATCAACCTCCCAAGGTATTCCGACGGACTCGGCCTCTCGCATAGCGTCGCCGAGACGGGCAATCTCATCAAGAGTCAGGAATCGCTCCCGACTCTGCTCGGCATATTTCTTGATCTTGCTGGCAGGATTGAAGCCCTCTGGGACGAAACCGTGTTCGGAACCCCACGAGAACATGGAACTGGCAACCGCAGCCACCCGATTTGCAATAGCAGGCTTATTGGAGAGTTTGCCATGAAGGCGCGATAGATCGTTACGAGTAATCTCCAGGGCCTTCCGCTGTCCAATTTCTGGCAGGAGGTACCTTTCTATGACGTGTTCGTAGTCCTCTAGGGTTTTGGCCTTTCTCTTCTTCAGAACGTGCTCTGTCAGGAAAGCCCTAGCCATATCTGTTAGTGTCGCTGCTGCCCGCTCTGCGGTCTTGGCTCCAGCCGGATCCTCCCCATTGGCTGCAGCGCCGAGGATTTGCTTGGCCTTTTGCCTAGCTCGTTCGGGCGTCAAGGCACCATAGCGCCCAAGGCTTACGAACCGTTTTGGTGCTGTTCGCCCGCCAGCGCCCGGACGGTACCGCACGATAAACGACTTTACCCCTGAGGGCTCTATGCGAAGCCCAAATCCTTTCACGTCTGCGTCCCACAATTCATAGCGTGATGATGCTGGAGCTGCAGCATCTACGGCCCGCTTTGTAATTCTGATCGGGCTATTTCGTTTTACCATGCGTGGTCACCGGAGTGCGAGGTGACCACAGGGTGACCACCGAAATGGGAAACCAGCGGAAGCGCCAGCACAAACAGAACAATACAAGCCATTAGGTTCAAAGGGAACTGGAATGCGAGAGAACTGTTTGGAAGTCTGCAGAACGTCATCACACCTCATTCGTAATGAGGGGGTCGGGGGTTCGAATCCCTCTTGCGGCACCATCTTCTTCCTTGATTGACAAGGACTTAAAAGTGGGTTGCCCTTGTGGCAGGTTGCATTTATGTGTTCGGGAGTACCGGAGCGGCGCTCAATAAAGGCGCTGCTCGATCAGGTTAGGGGCCATAGCTCAGCTGGGAGAGCGCTTGCATGGCATGCAAGAGGTCGGCGGTTCGATCCCGCCTGGCTCCACCAAACCTTTCAAAAACAGCCGCCTTCTGGCGGCTTTTTTGTTGCGTGATTCCAGCCGGGGGCTGAATCTACTCCCAAAGCATAGGCTTTGGACCGATCGTTCGTCCTTTTGCTCATGGCAATGACGTCGATCTTCATTTTTAGTCGCAGTGCTTTAAGCTAAGGC
>JADEXW010000977.1 GCA_015206935.1 Pseudanabaenaceae cyanobacterium LEGE 13415
GTATAGCACTCCTCGTGGTCGATCGCTTGCCTCAAAAGCAATCGATTCACCTCAACTCAGCAATTCTCGAAGACTATGAATACTGCTATTTCAGTTGAGAAACGATTTGAAGAAAGGGTTCTTTCAAAGACTCAATCTTACAAATCGACCGCTCAAACTCTGCTCAACCTTATTGAATTTGCTCAGATTGATGAAGTCATGAAACAATTGTGTGATGAGCTTTGCTGGCTCAGGGCGACAATTCAAAAACAGCGAATGGCTGAGGTGAGATGATGCGAGTTAACCTTTGCAACATTGACATCGATCGCTGTTCATTCCAAGAAGCACTCCAATTGATTGTGCAACAGGCTGCTACGGGAACAGAGCCGAAGTATGTCGTGACTCCGAATGCTCATCATTTGGTCACACTGCAACGCGATCGACATTTCCGCAGAATCTATCAAGGTGCGTTCTTATCGGTCGCGGATGGAGTTCCGTTACTGTGGGCAGCGAAGTTTTTGGGCACTCCATTACGCGATCGTGTGAATGGAACAGACCTATTCGAGCAACTCTGCCGATTAGCCGCTGATAATAATCTTTCAGTGTTCCTGCTCGGTGGACGACCACAAGCTGCCGATCGTGCCGCCGCCGTTTTAAGGAAGCGATATCCACACTTAAAGATTGTGGGTACTTACTGTCCGCCGTATGGCTTTGAGCAGGATGCGATCGAGGTTGAGACGATCAATCAACGCATTCGAGCCGCAAAGCCAGACATCCTCTTTGTGGGATTGGGTGCGCCCAAACAAGAATATTGGATGTACCAGCATTGTCAAACGATAAACGTTCCAGTCTCATTAGGGATCGGGGTGAGTTTCGAGTTTGTTGCTGGAATGGTAAAACGCGCTCCGTTCTGGATGCAGCAAACTGGGCTGGAATGGTTGTATCGATTGATTACTGAACCTGGAAGGCTGTGGCGGCGGTATCTCGTCTGTAATTCGCTGTTTGTGTGGTTGGTGTTGAAGCAGAAGTTGAATTTGCTAAGACAACGATCGATTTCTGAGGGATTGTGAAGCTAAAACGCCATTTGAATCACACTTTACTCCTAAAACGGCGCTAAGAGCAGTGATAACTCTGATGCTGCCAAGGTGAATCGTCAGAGTTTGACCAACCCTTGATTTCTGTTTCGTGCCCAGCTCAAAGTCCACAAAAAACAATTGGGTTGAGCAAGTCTAAAGCTTGCTCGTGTTTTGAACCCATACGCCTCTTAATCTACTCATTCTTTCATTCACCGATTCTGTGTTCTTCGATGAGGTCTTATGCCGCAAACGCAAGCTCTGAGTTCTGTTAAGGTTGTTCGCGACCCGTACCCCTATATTGTGATTGATAACT
>JADEXW010000978.1 GCA_015206935.1 Pseudanabaenaceae cyanobacterium LEGE 13415
TTATTGGGAAGGTGAACTGACGCACACGAATCGGAACGGAGAAACGATTGTGGTATTAAGCCGTTGGGTTGTGCAACGCGATGAACACGATCGACCGATAAAAATTCTGGAGATTAATAGCGACATCACGCAACGGAAACAGACCGAACTTGCCTTAAGGGAAAGTGAAGCAAAATTCCGCCAGCTTGCCGCAAATATTCACGATGTATTCTGGATTACCGACATCGTTGAATCGCGCGTGGTGTATGTCAGTCCAGCTTACGAAACGCTCTGGGGGCGAAGTTGCCACTCGCTTTATGAAAATTTTGGCGAATGGCTTGCGGGAGTGCATCCTGAAGATCGCGATCGCGTCCTCCAAACGTTCCACGAAAAATCGAAACAAGGCTATTTTGACCATCAATATCGCGTTGTTCATCAGGATGGTTCGATTCGGTGGATTCGCGATCGTGCCTTTCCGATTAAAAACGATACTGGGGACGTAATCCGAATTGCTGGCATTGCCGAAGACATCACTGAACGCCGCCAGATTGAAGAACTGAAAAACGAATTCATCGGTGTCATCAGTCACGAATTGAGAACACCGCTCACTGCGATCCAAATGTCGCTGGGTTTGCTCGACACAGGTATTTATGCGAACAAGCCCGAAAAAGCAAAACGGATGATCGAAATTGCCTTAATTGATACTCAGCGATTAGTACATTTAGTAAATGATATTCTCGATTTAGAGCGCTTAGATTCGGGGCGGGCGGCACTAGAAAAAATTGAGTGTCAAGCAATGGAGTTAATGCAACAAGCCGTAATCGAAGTGCAATCGATCGCCGATCGACATCAAATCACGCTAGAAATTTCGCCAACCGATACCTTAGTCTGGGCAGCGTATGATCCAGTGATTCAGACGCTTACCAATCTATTAAGCAACGCGCTCAAATTCTCAACCCCCCACTCTGTGATTCATCTCGCCACAAAACCAGAGCAAGATCATGTCTTATTTCAAGTTAGCGATAACGGGCGTGGTATTCCAGCCGACAAGCTAGAAGACATCTTTGGACGGTTTCAGCAAGTGGATGCCTCAGACTCGCGGGAAAAAGGTGGCACTGGATTAGGACTCTCAATCTGTCGTAGCATTATCGATCGACAAGGCGGTAAAATCTGGGCTGAAAGTACATTAGGAAAAGGCAGCACGTTTTTCTTCACTTTACCGAATCGATCTGAGCATGAAGCGTAGAATTCTGATTGTTGACGACGAAGCGCTGTTGCGCGAACTCGTGCAGGCGTGTCTGGAAGATTTGGCAGGCTGGGAGACGCAAATCGCTTCCTCTGGCGAAGAATGTCTACAGGTTTTACAGAAAGAATCGGTGAATGCCC
>JADEXW010000979.1 GCA_015206935.1 Pseudanabaenaceae cyanobacterium LEGE 13415
GCATTGTGTCCTGTGGCGGATCACCACTAGAAACTGTGAAAGAGTATATTCAGAATCAATCGGGTGGAAGACCTGAGAGATAAGCGCTACCGCGCTGTCGCTATCCATCCCCACCGCATAGGCGGATGGAGAATTCAGCGAAAAGAGTTAACCGTGTCTATGGTTCTTTGTTAGCTACCACGAATCTTAATTCATCTACCGATACTGAGCCTCACAATCGTAACTTAGATATCTATGTTGCAACTGGGAGCTTGCGTGATTATGAGGATGAATTGATTTCTCAGCATCATGACGAGTGCAAAACATAAGAAATAATTGCTCTGATTAAAACTAAAGTCAGCAATCGACTGTCTTGAGCAAGGATGTAGTAGTTCACTTATATTTCAGCAGGGTAAGGATAATGGCATTACTGAAAGTCTCTGATTTCAATCCGGATTATCATCACATCTTTGGCGATCGAGATATTATTGATTTCAGCGTTTATTCTGACGATCGCGAAAAGATCGGAACTGTCGAAAATATTTTAGTGGATCAACAGACTGGAGAGTTCCGCTACCTTATTGTTGACATTGGTTTTTGGATTTTTGGCAAATCGGTTTTGCTTCCCATTGGTCGCGCTCGAATTCAGTTCGATGAGCAGCGCGTGTATGCCAAAGGATTGACCAAAGAACAAGCAGAACATCTTTCTGAGTTTACAGATGATTTAGAAATTGATTCAGCCTACGAAGAACGAGTTCGATCTGGATTTCAGCGACCCGTGAATCGGGATGGCTATGGCAATCCTTTACCGCAGGATTCACCGTCAAATCTAATCACTCCACCCGTTGAGCGGGATGGTTACGGAAATCCTATCACTCCGAGCGCTCCTTATGCACCATCAGCATTAAACGAGATTGCCATTTTATCTACACCGCAACCTCAAGGGAATGATTATATTTCTGAACTCGCAGATGAAACTTCACAGCGCGACCTTTTCCGGTATGAAGACCATCCAGATTTGTACAGCATTAACGAAGTCGAGCATCCTTCGATTCGTGCTTATTCAGACCGTTTAGTGAATCAGTTTCGGCACGAGAACCATTAAAAGCTAAGTCACTGACGACACTAGATGCGGGACAGTTGCAGGTTAGAGCATTGATAGCGAAAGCTGGAGTGATTCAATCAAATCACTTCGCCTGCTTGATTCGACAAAGAAAACTGGAAATTGGAGAAGTAGAGATGCAATCTGCTCAAGAAACAATTCCGTCTGATCCAATCATTCTGAACCGACCTGATGCTAACTCCAATTCATCGAGTACTATCGTAAGCCCTAGTACTTCTATTCTTCTATTACTGAGCGCGATCGGTTCGCTGTTCGTTTATAC
>JADEXW010000266.1 GCA_015206935.1 Pseudanabaenaceae cyanobacterium LEGE 13415
GTGATTATTCCTGCCTACAATGCTGAAGGGACGATCTTAGAAACGATCCAATCCGTGCGATCGCAAACTTTCCAAGACTTAGAGATCATTGTAATTAACGATGGTTCTACTGATAAAACTCTAGAAGTTTTGCAGCACATTAAAGACGATCGATTAAAGATCTTTTCCTACAGTAACGGCGGACTTCCAACCGCTCGAAATCGCGGCATAACCCGGGCGCAAGGTGAGTTTGTTTCATTCCTTGATGCTGACGATCTTTGGACATCGGATAAGCTAGAACGTCAATATATCGCTCTTCAAAACTGCTCGAATGCTGATATTGCTTATAGTTGGTTTGTGTGTATGGTCGAGGATGAGCAGGCGACCGCTTTTATCAAAGGGAATCCCGTACCATTTGTGGGTTATGTTTATCCTCAACTCCTGCTAGGTAACTTTGTGGGGAATGGCTCAAATATTTTGATTCGTCGCTCCGCGATCGCAGCAATTGGTGAGTTTGATCCATCATTAAAATCTTGCGAAGATTGGGACTACTATCTAAGAGCAGCCGTTCATTCTAACTTTGTCTTAGTTCCTGACTATCAAGTGATTTATCGCAAAGCAGCAGGTTCGATGACCTCTAAAGCGAAAACGATGGAAGAACAAGGACTTAGGGTAATTGAACGCGCCTATCAATCTGCACATCCGGTGTATCAAGTGGTGAAAAATAGAACCCTTGGCTATTTTTATCGCTATTGTGCGGAACAGTATTTAACGTATCAATCTAGTGGTCAGGCAATTTCCGAAGCTCGTAGAAGTCTCGGATTTGCAATTCAGAAATTTCCAGCGATTTTACTCGATCGAGAAGCTCAAAAGCTCCTCATCAAGCTCATTCTCAGATACCTATTACCGTTTGAAGTTGCCCGATCGTTAAATCGACGCATTCGGAAACAGTTCACGATCGCTGATCCAAGGATCGTCTCCGAAGCCACCCCGAATCCTTTATCATCATCGCGATAATGAGCTTTTCAACTTTGAAATTGATCTTCTCTAGCTCATTTCTTCGCAATGTGGGATGGCTCGGTGCGGCTGAAATGGTGAATCGCGTTTTTCGGCTCGGAACAACCGTAACCTTAGCGCGATCGTTCGGCTCCGAAGAGTATGGGTTAATGGCAGTGATCTATACTACGTTTGAATTTGCCAGTGTGTTGACTCTGCGCGATGGGATTGGCTCGAAGATTGTTCAAGCCGATGAGCAAGAGATTCATGCAGTTTGTAATACAGCTTATTGGCTGAACTGGCTTTTCTGTATTGCAATGTTCTTGATTCAATGTTTCGCTGCATTCCCGATCGCGCATTTTTATCGAAATGATCAATTAATTCTGCCGCTGTGTGTGGTTGGTTTAGTGTATTTGATGCTGCCAACTTTTATGATTCAATCAGCATTGATCCATCGAGAGAACCGGCTCAAGATCAGAGCGATGTGTAATGCAGCGCAATCGATCGTTCTCAATATTCTCACGATTATCTTAGCAGCGCTGCAATTCAAGATTTGGGCGATCGTCATTCCAATGGTGATATCAACGCCAATTTGGACGGTGATTACTTGGCGAAATCATGCTTGGCGACCCCCGAAAACAATTCATCTAGAGAAGTGGCGAGACATTACTAGCTTTGGAGGACAGATTTTTGCGATCGAAGTGTTGAAAAAGCTCAGGGGCAACATCGATTACCTCATTGCAGGACGATTCTTGGGAATGGAGGCACTAGGACTTTACTTTTTTGCGTTCAATGCGGGTTTAGGAATTAGCTTAAATGTGATTAACTTGTGTAGTTCAGCCGTGTTGCCCCATCTTTGTCAAGCTCGCGACAATCAAGCAGAGCTAAAACAACGATACTTTAAAACTATCAAACAAATTTCAGCGATCGTTGTGCCTTTAGTACTGTTGCAAGCTAGTCTTGCTCCACTCTATGTGCCGATCATCTTTGGTCAAAAATGGAGTCCCGCAGTTCCAATTCTAATGTTAATTTGTCTATCTGCATTAATGTTTCCCGTTGCGATCGTCACCAACGAAGTCTTGAATGCACTCGGAAAAGTTCACATCACACTGTATTGGAATCTGTTTTATACGATTCTGTTTACTCTAGCGATTTTAGTGGGGGTTCAGTGGGGACTTTGGGGAATTGTGATCGCGGTTTTAGCTTGCCAAGTCGCAATTCTGCCCCTCTTCAGTATTTGGACAAACAGAACGTTTTTTTCACAGCATTCATCGTAAAGAAAGAAGAACAATGAGAGTACTGGTTGCAGGATGGTTTAGCTTCAAGGATTGCAATGTCACCGCAGGCGATGTAATGGCGCGAGATCTCGCTTGTGATTGGCTAGGACAATCTGGATATCTCTATGATGTCGCGCTAGTTTCTCCATTTGTGGGGGGTGTGAATTGGCAAACCGTTAATCCAGCAAACTATTCGCATGTTGTATTCGTTTGCGGCCCTTTTCCGCTCGATCGAGCCACAACGGAGTTTGTTCAGCGCTTTAATAAGAGCCGCCTCATTGGGCTTGATCTCTCGATGCTAGAACCTATCGATCGCTGGAATCCATTTGATGTTCTGTTCGCGCGGGATAGCTCAACAGAGGCTCATCCAGATATCACATTCCTGTCAAAGCAACCGAAAGTCCCTGTCGTTGGAATTGTGCTAGTTCATCCTCAGCAAGAGTATGGCGACAAAGGCAGACATGCGATCGCGAATGCTGCAATCGCTCGATTGATCAAGTCCCAAGAAGTCGTTGCAATCTCGATCGATACCGGTTTAGACTCAAATACGACGAACCTTCACAGTGCCTGTAGAGATCGAAACAGATCGAGATCCGGATCTAAATCGATCCCTATCCTTGATCGACACTTTAACACTCAGACTCAGATCGCTACAACTCTTAGCACTTAAGCTTTTCAACTCAGATTAAATCATTGACTTGATTGAATTTAAGCTGCTCGAAACGCCCATGCTTGCGTACTGTCGAAATAGTTTTAGATCGGGTCTCAGCACAGCACTCTTGCTCAAATCGCTACTGCATGGGCGTTTTTGGGTGTACCGCGATTGGGAGAACGCATCCATCCAGCGTAACCCTATCCCAAACTCTATCTGTCCGTTTCTAAGTCTATCCCGAACCCTATCTTTCTCTATCTCGGTTGTCGTTTTCAGTGAGCATCGCTGTAATCAGGCTGCGTCAGCATGATTCTGCTGCATCCTGAGCATCTTTCCGCACAATCTCGATACCGCTCTCACTGTAGAAATTGTCGTGCTTGCGCCGCAGCTCGTAGGGATGGTCGCCCAGCAGCAGTGCTAGCCAAACGGCATCAGGTGGCAGATTCAATGCCTCAACCAACGCTGAGAATGACATCCTTTCTTGAGGGCAGGATGCGACATGCTGACTCAATTGCGCCGACCATGCTTCTACATTTTCTTCGTATGCTAAAGCTGGCATCGCATCAGTTGACACTGTATCTGATAACTCTAAGTCGATCGCGTCCTCCGTTAATCCTTGCAATAACTCGATCCACTCTACCAGCACCGCAATCGGCACTTCACGCACAACCGCAGCGGCAATGTCTGAATCACGATCCTCACTGCCTGGGTGCGAAGCACCACGTAAACAAACAGCGCACACTTGCGTGTTCGCATCGCGCTGAGGATCGATGCCATTGAGATGCGACAGATCTAGTAACGGAATCGGTTCAATAAATTGGTCAAAATCGATGTGCATCGTTGTTCTAACAAAGCGGTCAAAGAAGTCGATCGGCACAATCGGTTCATTGTGTCTCGATCTCGACATCACTCTTTGTGCCACTCGGTCGGTCTTGAGAACAAAGATATCGGCGACTTGATCAATCATTTCTCCTGCAACTTGCAGTAATACTTCATCATTGAGATCGACGGTTGCAGCATCAAATTCCGTCCAGAGCTGTTTCAGTGAGGTCGCATCTGGAAATGCGATCGCTTCTTGTAAAGACGCATAGAGTGCGGGACAGTGTTGCTGAATCGGATTGAGCATGAGAATCACCAACGGTTTATCTTAAAGTCGAGCTTTCTTTTGCAGTTGGTAGATGCAATGAGTATTCACATCGAACAGCAACCCATCACCACAGAAAAAGGGTGCAGTCGCGCCGGTATTCAAAAGCAGTTGATAGCTATCTTCATTACCGAGAAAATAAGGATGGGGGTAATACGAAATGAGCTGGAGATACCCGATCTGATACAGTACATACACAACGGTCTGGGCGATGTTGTTCGTCACATTCGAGCAAGCTTGCACTTGTCCAACCGTAAACGTCTGCAAGATTCGCATACTCGTCCACAGTCGCTGAAGTGCAGCCCGAAATTGCAGGGTATCTTGAACTGACTGCGGTTTGAGTGTTCCAGGTACTTGTGGTTTAGCCTGAACGCGATAAAACGTTAAATGAGAATAAGCTGTTGAATCCACCCGAAACTGAAGTGAAGTAGTTCTTGTCGCCTTCACTTCAATCACAAATCCCGCATCAGCTAAGTGAGACAACAATCTTGCTGCATCTGCTTCATCAAGCTGGCTCCAGAAGTCAAGTTGACTCATATCAAAGGTCGTCAACCAAATATCCATCCAACACGGTTGTTGGTAAAAGTCATCGGGCTGCGATTTCGTGCGAACTCCTTTGCTCATACTATCTATCCACTTTTAGCGGTCGATCGTGCTCCATTCCACTGTTTCAACACCCTCAAATCCCAAAGACGAAAGATACTCTGGCAGTTGATCGAGAAAATCAACAGACTGAGCGATTAACTCCTGCAACCGTTCACTTTGCCAATCGAATTGCCCCCAGTAACCGGGTTCTGTGACGCGATCGACCACGGTAATCCAATCTGGGATTTCACTCGGTAGCTCAGTGCATCGAAATCCCCCGACTAGCATTTGGAAAACTGCTTCCCGACGATCAATATTCATCGATCGTTCATTTGTCTTGATAATCGACTTGTCTTGTGAAAAAGAAGGGCTGATTGCCCCACTGTTGAGCCTTGATCGTGTCCCACTGTTGCAATCTTGCTGTTGCTTCGATTCGGCTCAACCCAACTGTGATCAATCGAATACTGCCTTGTGCTGCTTTGTGCAATTGTTCGAGTAAATCTGCTTGTATTTCGATGAGACACAGTTCCTTTGCAAGCAGATGCGTATCCGCTAAATCGCACGGCAAAAACTTTACCCACTCAGAGATGCGACCTGCAACGATCTTACGCTGTGCAATTTGTTTCTCTAGCTTCTGAGAACCAATCAGCCAGACTGGAAGTTCAGACAAATCATGAATATCGCGTGCCGCATCAATCATGCGTGGGTTGTGAAACAGGTAATCCGCTTCATCGATAAACAATGGGCGCTGATTCAGCTTCATTTGATCGACGATCATTTGCAGCAGCTTGGCTGGATAGCGAGATGTTGCCAGCGATAACTCTGACGCGATCGCCATCAGCATCGTCATCGGCGACCAGACCGAGACCGCTCGCACATAAATGCCATTTTCACGATTCACGAGCCATGCCGCAGCAGTCGTCTTCCCGAATCCGGTCGGCGCATAAATCAATCCCATTTTGGGAATCCCTTGTTCGCGTTGCTGAGAACTTTGAAAGCCGCTCGATAAACTGATAATGTTCTTCGTGGCCACAACGGTGTAACGCATAGTTTTGATCCTGAATGTCGTGGATTAAATTACGATCGAGGTTCTTGCTTTAACCAAATTTGAAATTCGCGCTCTTCTGTATCATTGAGATAAGCTCTTAGCACCCCGAATCCTTCTGGTTCCCTGATGTAATGCAACAGTGTGTGCTTGTCCTCTAGCGGCACCGCTTGCTGAGTACGCCAGTGTACGATCGTCGTTTCTAACAGAGCGCGATAATTGACGATCGCACTCGTCATTACGATCTGCCCAGATAACCATTGCAAAAACTGTTGTTCTTCGTGAGTGGAAGCAGTCACAGCAATGAGGAAGCCGCGTCCTTCAGCCGCGTTCAAGTACTGAAGTATCATTTCTCGTTCACTCACTTCCAAACCTGGACAAGCTTGCCGTTGTTGCCAGCGATCAACCAGTTGTTCTAACTGTTGTTGACGTAATCGCTGTTGTTCTTGCTGTAAGGCTTGTTGTTGAGATTCGGCTTCTAATCGCTGTAGTTCTTGATGGTACGTTTCAAGGTCGATCGTGGCAGTTTCTTCTGGTGTAGATTCGGATGCTGTAATTGCAGCCGTTACACCATTGATCGCTGGATAGAGATGAAGCTGCGATTGCATTACTTGCTCTAACGATTCAGCCGTTTGACCAACCAGTAAATACGGGTCACTTGCTAGTTTTCGCAATAAAGCCTTGCCACGTTTGCGGATTTGATTGACCGATCGCAGCAGCACTTCATAGAGGTGTCTTGCTTGAAGCGCGATCGCAGCTAAATCCACACCCTCCGCCTGCCGCCAATCGGCTTCACAAACGAATTCGGTTAGTTCAACACTCCCATAAACGTAAATTTTGCGGGGTTCGTGTGGATCAAAGCAAACGTAAACAGATCGACCAATCCAGGTGGAAAGTTCTGCTGCCACATAGAGTCGTCCTGAGACTGAAATTCCTTGTCGTCCGACTTTCCGCATTCCCTGTCGTCCAGGTGCTGCCATCATCAGCCAGTCGAGTTCACGCGGATTTTGGATGATTCTGTTTGTCCAGCCTGCTTCGACCGCTTCAGCCAAGACTTCGAGCGGAGACTTTCCTTCGAGTCCGATGCCTGCACGTCCATGTGGGCGTTGCTCGTACTCCACCACCCACAAATCACACCAACGCTGAAAATCTGCGATCGACATTGCCAGTTCGATGCAAGAATTACCACGACCTGGAGACTTGCGTAACGTTTGACGATCGCTGACGTTATGACCGATGAAGAAGGGACTTTTGACCAAATCACGATGTTGGAACGTGCGATTGAAGCGTTCAACAAACGGCTTCTGTTCAGGATGTCCGGGTAAGCAACGTAAGTCTTCGGTATCAACATTTAGAGTTGCCAGAAATCGCTGCACCCGCTGACTGAGATATTCTTTCCCATGATCCGTGCGAACCTGTTCGGGTACGCCCCACT
>JADEXW010000267.1 GCA_015206935.1 Pseudanabaenaceae cyanobacterium LEGE 13415
ACACGGATTCAATACGCTTTACAAATATTAACATCTATAAGCAGGGTTGCAGAACTTGATCGAACGAGATCCAAAGTTGCTCTACAAGAAGCAGCATGGAAGTTGCATTACTCGATAGCTTAGAAATTAACCGAATAGAATCTATCTCTCTGTGGGGCTAAACCCTTCTCTACCTAAAAGCTACATCTGTTTAAACATTAAAAAACTCTGCTTATTAAGAAGATAAGCTAACAAGATCTAACGCAAGTTAGACGAATTTGATCCGATACCAACCAGACTAAAAGAATGCTTTAATTCATTGTTACTATGGCTTCTACAGTTATTATCACAGGTGCGTCCCAAGGAATCGGAAAAGCAACCGCTAAACGGTTCGCAGAAAACGGATATAACCTTGTGCTAGCTTCTCGAAATGTCGATCGCTTAAACGACGCTGCTGAAGAATTAAAGTCGCTCGCCCCTAGAGTCACCGCAATTCCAACTGATACCCGCGATGCTGATCAAGTCAAAACAATGATCGATCGTGCAATTTCTGAATATGGCTCGATCGATGTTTTGGTCAACAATGCGGGAGTCTATATTTCCGGTCCAGCGGATGCGTTTTCACTCGAAGATTGGCACACTGTAATCGATACCAATCTTTGGGGGTACATTCACACAATTCATGCCCTTCTACCGCATTTCATTTCCCAAGGTCGCGGCATGATCGTGAATGTCATCTCATCCGGTGGTAAAGTCCCGATTCCGTATCTTGTCCCATATACGACGAGCAAATTTGGGCTGAGTGGACTCACTCAAAGCTTACAGTCTGAGCTATCTCCGAAAGGAATTACCGTTTGTGGAATTTATCCGAACTTGATCAAAAGCGACTTTATGGAAAGAGCAATCTTTCGCGGTAAAGACGAAGAAGACGCGATCGCACGTCGGAAACAATTAGAACAAGTTCTCAGCGTTCCAGTCGTGGAAAAGCCTGATGATGTCGCGAAATCGATTATTGATGCGGTGAAGCACAAGAAAACAGAAGTAGTTGTTGGGTCTGCGGGCGCTTCAGTCATCTCGCAACGGCTCTTCCCAGATGCCCTTCAATGGATTATGAGACGCACCTTCAAAAATAGTGACAAAGATTACTAAGCCGCAAATTCTGGCTCATTCACTTTCCAGCCCGTCAACTGCGAAACCGTTTCGAGCAACTCATTAAGTTGATAGGGTTTGGATAAAAATCTTTGAAACCCAGACTTGATCGCGCGTTCCTGTGTCTCCGTTGCGACCCAAGCCGAAACCGCGATCGCCGGGATTTCTCCACCCTGCTCAGGCGGCAAGGCACGAACTTGCTGAATCAGATCAAATCCATCCACGATCGGCATGGCGAGATCGGCAATCAAAATATGCGGTAAGAAGCGTAACTCTTGCAGTGCTTGGGTTGCGCTTGTTGTAGCAGTCACGCCAACTCCATAAAGTTCCAGCATTGTGGTCATCAGAATGACTGAATCTAAATCGTCATCCACAATTAACGCTCGAAGTGGCTGCTGGCTTGAAAATCGATGGGTCATAACGGGTCTTACCACGCATCCTTGCATTATTAATAGCTGATCCCTGGCTAAAAATAAAGGAAATCTTAAAATTTCTCACAGTTTTGTAAAAGTACGCATCACAGAAAAAGTGAACACTCATGAAACGTTGAAAAGCTTTAACATTCCTGTGACATTTGTGTGGAAAACAGCCGATTTATTAGGGACTTAAGGCTTTCTTCATCAATTAAAGATGGACTCAATTTCTTGCTCGCATTCTTGGTTTAAACTTTGAACTTGAATCTGAATCCAGATCGTTAGGGTGCATGTCTAAAGCCCCCTAAATCCCCCAAATTTAGGGAATTTAAGGGGCGCAATCCGCTCCAAACGCAGCCGATCAATCTAATTCAACGTCAGCCACTTCTGCCCGTTCAATCGTTGAATTGCTCCAAACACTAGCAGAGTCAACGAAACCTTACGCTCATCAATCAGAAAAGATTCCATCGTGCTGAAATTATCACCCTCAGCACAACTAAATCCCTTCAGAGCATTGATATTTTCCTCGAAGAAATAGATATTGAACTCGCGCAACTGCTTATAGCTCGGTTGCCACTTTCCAATCACCTGCCAGCATTCCGGTGCTTGGGCATATCCCTTGATCGGAATCTTACGCTTCTCGAAATGCAACTCCAGCGATCGAGTTCCCAATTTCTCTAGTCCTTGCTTGAGAGCAGGCAAATAATCCTGGGTAATAAAATCCCCAAACGGCTTGTCTTCAACACCTGGAGCCTTCTTTTTCGCAGGTTTAATCGCCTCATCCGTCGGTGTATCTTTCTCAGGTTTCCCGGCTTTGGGCTTGGCTGCGTTAGGATTATCTCCATCGTTTACGGCAGTGGGATCAGGCGCATTTGCGGAGGGGATGGTTGTGGCAGTAGGTTCAGATTCACTACTGATATTTTCCTTGACCACATCGGGCACAGTGTCTGTGACCGTGGGGGGGAGTTCCGATTCGCCTTGAGGCTTGGTTTCTTCCGTTGCCATAACACCAGTTTGTTTGGGAGTACTCGCTTCTAATCATAACGAAGAGCGGGTATCGGGTATCGGGATTTGGGAGTAGAGATGAATCGATTTTCTTTAAAGGTATGGATTGATGGAAGCGGTTATCCGATCGTCTGTCTTCATGGACATCCAGGTTCGGGTCGCAGTATGAGCGTTTTTACTAAGCATTTAGCAAAACGATTCAAAACGATCGCGCCTGATCTCCGGGGTTATGGTCAGTCAAAAACAAAAGAAAATTTCGTGATGCTAGATCACTTAGATGATCTTCAAGGCGTGTTGGATCAACTCGGTATCGATCGAGCTTTGATCCTCGGTTGGTCACTTGGCGGAATTGTCGCGCTCGAACTTGCCGCTCGATTTCCTGAAAAAGTCAGCGGTTTAATTCTGATTGCGACTTCTGCATGCCCTTGGGGAGATCATCCCAAAATTAGCGTGTGGGATAACATCAATACCGCGATCGCAGCTTTACTCAATCTCATTAGACCTGGGTGGAAGTGGAACATCGAGACGTTTGCCAAGCGATCGCTTTTCCGGCATCTGATTCAGCAACATACCCCAGAGGCGTATCAATACATTGCGAGTGATGCCGTCTATGCGTTTCTCAATACGTCACCTGCTGCCAATCAAGCTTTGAATGCCGCGTTAAGTCAGGGTGCGTATCGAGTCCAAAATCTTGAAAAAATTACTTGTCCAGTCTTGATGCTGTCGGGAGAACACGATCGACATATCAATGCTTCGTCAACTTGCTACACCGCAGAGCATCTATCGAACTGTGAGTGTAAGGTCTATCCCAATACAGCCCATTTACTACCGTGGGAAATTCCAGATCAGATCCTTGCAGACATCGATCAATGGCTCGATCGACATCCTGAAGTTTTGCACTAATTCTTGTTAAGAGGAGGTTTGAAAAATATCGTTCATTGCACTTACCCGCCCGTGACTGGAAGTCCGGGCTAGCGGTGCGAAGTCCTTTGAAAAGGACTGAAGACCTAATTCCAATCAGCTTCTAGTCCCTTCAGTGGACTTCGTTCTGTTAGCCCCGAATTCATTCCGGGGCGGACGATCGCATCGGAACGACACTTCTCAAACATCCTCTAAGAAAACTCCGACTTTTGAGGAAAAATCGGAGTTCTAGAACCTTACAAGCTTGACCTTAGTACTGACCGCTCAACACACTCGACATCGACTTAAACCCCACATCCAACTTCTCATCGTAAACGGTCAATTTCGATGGCTTACAGCGCTTGATGTTGACCTTAATGTTCGTCGCACCTTCCCGCTCAAGGTCTTCGACATAGCCACCTTGATGGGATTTTGCTTCTTTCTCGTTGAGAAACGGACCAAAATAGTAGACGCAGCGAGGATTGTCGGTGGTAATTTCAGTCCACCAAGCAAAACCGATCGCACTAAGGAAACTTGTCAAGAGTTCATTCATAAGCTTGCTAAATTCGATAAAAGAACGACCTGCAAACAGGAGCGAACATTGCTAGAGCGGAAGACCTTCACCGCATCAAATTCAATCTTGCAACAGAATGCTAGGAGATTGTTGTGCTTGACGCTCCAAAACGGAGTTCAAGTTTCTTTATACTCCGTTACACTTGATTTTTCAATCCGATCGAGGTCTTGAATCCGTCCAGGTGAATGGTGTTTTCCCACCGTTGACGAAACACTTCGTACAATGTCATGCCTGCTGCTACTGAGGCATTGAGACTAGGCGTAGTGCCATGTAGTGGAATCGAAACCAGTACATCACATCCGCGCTGTGTCATCAATCCTAAACCTTCCCCTTCCGCGCCGATCACCAACACTGAAGCTTTGGCAAATTTGACGGTGTGAATCGGTTGGCTACCTTCAGAAGCAGCACCATAGATCCAGAATCCAGCCGCTTTGAGGTCTTCCAAGGCACGTCCCAGATTGACTACTCTAGCGACGGGGATCTTCTCGATCGCGCCTGCTGCAACTTTCATCACGGTGGAAGTTACTGCTACTGCACGACGTTGCGGGATCACAATTCCTTGCGCTCCCAAAGCTTCTGCTGTCCGAATGATTGCACCTAAGTTATGGGGATCAGTAATGCTATCAGCAACTACAATGACAGGCTGATCGGTGGCTGCTTTTGCCCGAACAATCAAATCATCGAGTTCAGTATACTCATAAGCTGCGATTTGCGCTGCGATCCCCTGATGGTTTGCACCATGTGTAATTTGATCGAGTCGCTTCGGAGTGACTTCATCAATCACAGTTCCGTTTGCTTTTGCTTGATTGATCAAGGATAGATAACGGGGATCGTAGTGAAGCTTCTCTGTCACCCAGATTCGATTTAGCGATCGCTCTCCCTGCATTGCACTCAGTACCGGATGACGACCATAGATCAAGTCAGGAGCTTCATTACTTTCAAACGGTTCATCCTGTGCTACAAAATGCCGAGGAATATCTGAGCGCTCTTGTTCTGCTAAACGATCGCGCTTTGAATCATTGCGAGATGAATTGAATTCGCCTCTGGGACGATCGAAGCTCCGTCTTTCACCCCGATCAAAGTTCCGACGTTCCCCATTGAATTCGCCTCTCGGACGATCGAAGCTGCGTCTTTCTCCGTTATCACGATCGGAGTTGCGACGCTCTCCATTAAATTCGCCTCTCGGACGATCGAAATTCCGCTTCTCACCGCGATCGAAGTTGCGTCTTTCTCCGCTACCACGATCGAAGTTGCGTCTTTCTCCGTTGAATTCACCTCTCGGACGATCAGAGTTGCGTCTTTCGCCATTATCGCGATCGAAGTTGCGTCTTTCTCCGTTGAATTCACCTCTCGGACGGTCAAAGTTCCGCTTCTCACTGCGATCAAAGCTACGTCTTTCGCCATTATCGCGATCGAAGTTCCGACGCTCCCCGTTAAATTCGCCTCTGGGACGATCAGAATTTCGTCTTTCTCCGTCGAATTCTCTTTTTGGTCGATCGAAGTTCCGTCGCTCCCCACTGTCGCGCTTTTCAAACCGTCCTTTTGATTCATCTCTAGAACGATCAAAGCTTCTTTCTTTGCGCTCATACCCTCCATTCGAGTCTGAGCCATAATTGCGCCGATCCCCGTCATTACGATCGCGCTTTGGATTGCTCGATCGCTTGCCCTTGAAGTTGTTCTTTTTACCGCCAAAGTCACGATTTGACCGACCTTGCGAGTCAGCGTTGCGGTTATTCGGATTAGCCATAGTAAATTTAGTCCTGGTTGAAGAGTCGGAAAAACAGGCGAAACAGATAGCGAATTACTATCCCGATTTTTTATTCAAAGCTGAGAAATCCTAGCAACTCAAACAAACGTTTCGGGTCAGTCAGGTAAAGAAAACCAATTAATGCTTCTAGGCTGGTGGCGTTTTGGTAAATTTCGGGATCAAGTCGTTTTGGGCGATTCAGGGCAGCATTCCGACCACGTTTTAGAAACTCATGTTCAGACTCGCTTAGATACGGCATGAGCGATCGTAAATGGGATGCCTGAGTTTCTGCCCTCACTTGCGACACAACTTGCTGATGATAGATCTCAGACCGCTTTGGTGGCAAGAGACAACGCCTTCTAATATACAGTTCGTAAACTGCGTCCCCTAAATAGGCGAGTGCCGCCGGAGAAAGTCGCTGGATCTCAGACGAGGAAGGTGCAGGCAAAACCGTAGATGTGTCCAAAATCCCTAACTCATTCAATGAGATCACATTTTCTCCAACTCCGCACAACGTTCAAAGCTTATTTATCCTAGCAGACCATGAAAAAAACCGACTATCCCAATGAGTTTCGGTCTACCGTAACTAATAAAATTCGCGATCGTACAAACAAAATTTACAGCAGTAGAAGTTTAGATTTGGATATCCTCGGAGTTGCCCCCAAACCCCCAATTCTGTTGGCTCAAGACTCTTGCTCCCCCAACTTGGGGGCTGGGGGGCTTCCTCGAAGTGTCCTCACTGAAGTAGGTACTGCTATAGCTTCACGAACTAAGAAATTCTCAGCCCTCTTAACCTGCGATCGCAGGTTTTGTTTGTATAGCCGCGAATTCTATTCGCCCAGGCAAACCCATCACCCATCAGATGGAATGGCGGTTTTCTAGTTCATCGATTGAAATTAGGCAGACTGAACATTTTCGATCGCTTGATCGACAGACGGTTGCAGCGCCAAGAATTGCTCTAAGCGAACAAGCTTTACCGTCTGAGTCACGCGAGCATTCGTCACAATCTGAAGCGTCCCTCCCGCTTGCTGTGCTTTTTTGGCAACTTGTACCAAAGCACCCAAACCAGAGCTATCCACAAAATCGATCTTAGAGAGATCTAAAATGACGTGCTTAGGACCATCTTCAACGCATTTTGACAGCACCTTCCGAAAGGTCGGTTCCGAAAAGGCATCGAGTTGCCCTACGAGGCGAAAGAGTTGGTATGTGTTGTCCCTAACTTCGCGTGTGCCTCGAAGACTGACTGTTAGGGTTAGTTGCTCAGGAATAGCCCCCTCCTACCTGCGTTGAGAATACTAACGTTGTAATTTGACGCTCCAGTATAC
>JADEXW010000268.1 GCA_015206935.1 Pseudanabaenaceae cyanobacterium LEGE 13415
ACAAGTGCCAGAGAATCAGAGTTTAATCTTGCTAGGTGGCGAGGTGAGCTTGGCTGGAGGCGGCATGAACGCGGCTGGGGGACGGGTGGAGTTGGGAGCAGTTGCAGGTAGTGGGGCAGTCGAGCTAAGTCTAGAGGACAACCGTTTGAGTTTGAATTTTCCTGCAACGCTCGATCGAGCCGATATTGCCCTAATTGATGGTGCTACTGTTACGACTAGCGGCGAAGGGGGCGGTTCGATCCAAATCTGGGGTAGGCGCGTCCTGATGAATAATGGTTCTCAAGTTACGGCTTCTGCTCAAGGAGCAAGCCCTGGAGGTCGCTTAACGGTGAACGCTTCTGAGTTGCTAGAGGTCGTTGGATTTGCTCCATTTGGTAATTTGTCAACTTTGAGTTTGGGGGACGGAAAGGCTGGAGATGTTTTGATCGAAACCCGGGCAATGAGAATTCGAGATGGCGCACAGATTGTATCAGCAAGTCTTGGCAACGGGTCAGCAGGTCAGTTAACTGTGAATGCTTCTGAATCAGCTGAGGTTGTCGGTCTAGATAGTGCTGGTTTCTCTAGTTTCTTAGGTGTTTTTACAAGCAGTGCAGGACAGGCAGGAAATCTAACGATCAACACGGGGAGACTAATCATTCAAGATGGAGGAGCTTTATCCGCAGAGTCGCTGATTTTTGAGAACGAAAAGGCTCTGCCCGGCACTGGAAATGGTGGCAATCTAACCATCAATGCCTCTGATTCCATAGAATTGAGGAGAGGATTTATCTTCGCTGGCACTCAAGGTTCAGGAAATGCAGGTAACTTAACAATCAATACAGATAGACTATTAGTGCAGGATAGTAGCACAATTGGTGCGCGAAGCCAAGGTTCAGGAAATGCAGGCAACATTCTAGTGCAGGCACGATCAGTTACTCTGAGCAATCAAGCACGAATCGATGCTGCAACGACCTCAAGTCAGGGCGGCAACATTACGCTGCAAGTTCAGGATGTTCTGCTACTACGCCAGGGTAGCTTGATTTCTACTACGGCTGGAATGGGTCAAGCAGGAGGAAATGGCGGTAACATTACCATTGATGGAAAGTTCATTGTTGCGGTGCCTAGGGAGAACAGTGATATTACCGCCAACGCATTCTTGGGACGTGGGGGCAACATTCGCATTACGACGCAAGGGATTTTCGGAATTGAACAACGCTTTCGTGAAACTGGGTTGAGTGACATCACTGCCAGTTCTGAGTTTGGCATCAGTGGCACAATTACTTTGAATACTCCTGATGTGGATTCCAGTCCGGGCATCGTGTCGTTGCCTACAGAGATACAAGATACAAGCCAGTTGATTGCTAGTACCTGTCCAGCAGATGAAGGAAATTCGTTTGCCATCACCGGACGCGGTGGATTGCCCCAAGATCCGCGACAACCGTTGATGAGTGACAGTGTTTGGCTCGATGATCGATCGCCAAGACAAGCAGCACTTTCTCCGTCTTCACCGGGTGAAACGAACCCTTCAGCAAACCCAGCGACTGAGGAAGCCCAAGGCTGGATCAAGCAACCTGATGGTAGCATTCATCTCGTTGCGAACTATCCCGGTAGAACAACCCAGGCTGTTTATCCAATCCCCTGTGCAGTGCCATCAAGATAAAATACTGAGCAATTGTTTCAGAAGCTGGGTCTTTACGGAGTTGGGTACTGCCGCAAAAACTCGATCGCGCCTGTTTGCAGTAACGCGATCGAACCATCGGCGATATATTGCACTGCCAATGCTGCAAGCAAGACTCCTAAAATTCGAGTAATCACATTCACTCCGGTTTGTCCCAACCATTCCGAGATATTTCGCCAGGATTAACAACACATAAGCGATCGACAAAACGATCGCGGCATCGGTTAGCACAACGACTTCTCCGAGAGCATAACTATCTGCTTCACTGATCAAAATCAGCATCGTTGCGAGTGTTCCAGGTCCAGCAATGAGTGGAATTGCCAACGGGAAGATGCTTACATCCTGACGCAGTTGCGCTTCTTTTTCTTCTTCTTCCGTTTCCCGCTCTCGTTGAGCAAACACCATATCAATTCCAATCTTGAAGAGTAGAATTCCTGCGGTGACTTGAAATGCTTCGATGCTGATGTCGAGATAGTTAAGGATAAAAGTTCCAATCAGCGCGAAAGATGAGAGAATCCCGGCTGAGACGAAAATCGCACGTTGAGCAATGCGCGATTGTTCTTCAGCCGATCGACCTTCAACCAGCGCAATAAATAGGGGAACTAAGCCAATTGGATCAACGATGACGAAGAGCGTCAAAAAAGCTTTGGCGATGAATGTCAGGGGAAGGTGTTGTGCGAAGGCTTGCCAGCTTTTGAGAAATTCCACAAATTGAGCGTTAAGCATGTAATGACGATCGACGAATTTTAACCCCGTTGCACTTTTAAGCGATCGAGCAAACTAGTAGAGACTTCGATTGGAACAGATTGACGCGATCGCATTTTAAGAAATACACCGTTAAGCCAATGCACCACCACAAGAGCTACCCGCCCCAGCCGTACATCCAAAACAATGGCGACCCGTCACAATCGATCGAGCTTTTAACTGTTCTATATCAAAATCTCGAATGTGCGGCGCTTCACACTTGAGATCTAACATTTGATTAAAGTCACAATCATACAAATACCCATCCCATGAGATTGACAAGGTATTGCGACACATTAACCCACCGATCGTTGCAGGATTAAATGAATTCACTAACAGTTCCATATAGCTTTGCAGATTTCCAGAAGCTTCCAACCATTCTAGAAATCGGGAGATTGGCATATTGTTGAGCGTGATTAAGCGATCGAAGCTCACTTTGTGATATTTCATCAATCCTGCTTTCCATTCCTGCTCTAATTTGGCTTGTCCACTGGCAAGAAAGGCTCCAACCGGATTGCTCATTAGGGTTAATTGTCGATCGACATTTCCTAGACCATACCCCGCTTTGTTGAGTCGCGTTAAAGCCTCGATCGATTTCTCAAACGTGCCATCGCCTCTTTGCGCATCGGTGTTACGCTGTCGATAGTGCGGTAATGAGCAAACCACTTCCACATTCCGTTCTGCTAACCATTCGGGCAAATCTTCCAGTGTGGGTAGCAACAAAACAGTGAGATTACATCGATCGATCACATGCTTTCCACGCGCGACACATTGATCAACTAAGTATCGGAAATTCGGATTTAATTCAGGTGCGCCACCTGTGAGATCAACTGTGTGAGCATTGGTTTGGTCTAATGCTTTCAGGCAGAGATCGATCGTGTCGCGCGTCATGATTTCTTTGCGATCGGGGCCTGCATCCACGTGACAATGCCGACAAGTCATATTACACAGCTTGCCAACATTGATTTGAAAGATTTCGAGTTCAGCAGGTTTTAGTGTGTCCCAGCCCTGAGCCGATAAGCGATCGGAGAAATTGCCATTGTTGAGCGGCAAATTTTCTAGAAGAGAGTGTTGATGCTCGACTGAAGCAAGGGGCGATCGACGTTTTAACAACGAAGCCATAGAAAAACCCGATAGGCGAATAGATCCAGCCTAATCGATGAATTGGGTCTTTGTGTGTCTCTTGCTATTTCGTTGCACTCGATCGTGATAATAGATACTGAATTGCGCTTAACATTTCAGCAGGAGGACAAGGCTTGGTCATGTAAGCATCTGCACCTTGCTTCATGCCCCAATAGCGATCGAAGTCTTCGCCTTTGATCGAACACATCATCACTGGAATGTTTTGACTACGCGGATCGCTTTTAATCCAGCGACACAGTTCATACCCGTTCATACGAGGCATCACCACATCGGTAATCACTAAATCCGGGGGATGCTTCTGAATCGCGGAGATCGCTTCAACACCATCATTAGCAACCGCAACATCAAAGCCACGATGCCGTAATTCGGTTGAAATGAGTTCTCGGACAACAGCACTGTCATCGACGACTAAAACCCAACTCATAGCGATTTCCTGTGTTCAATCTGGTATCTACCCTTACATCTCAATTATTCATCGCCAACCAGCGGGTTTCAGAGAAAAGTCTGTAAAGAGATGATGAACTTTAGAAGCGATATCCCACACTGAAATAGAAGGCTTGATCCTGAGCATTGTTGCCTCGATCGCTGATTCTTGTAAATGGAATTGCATAGTCCGCTCGCAGAAATAGTCCCGATATTGGCTCTAGAATCAACCCAATTCCGCCTCCTGCTAGGAATCGTTGATCGGGGAGTACATTGGGATTGTCCGATCGATTCCAAACCGTTCCAATATCAATAAATGGAGCAATCTGTAGCACAGGCGCACCGGATTGAGTTCGCTGTAGTGTGATGCGATCTTCGATCGAGAATCGAAAACCGTTATCGCCCGATCGTGCATTTTGCCGATAGCCCCGGAGGGACTGTCCTCCACCGATTACAAATTGCTGAGACGGAAATAAACGATCGGGTGTGAGTTGCAAATCAGCTTGAACAATCAGCAAATGATCGGCTCCTAATCGTTGAACTCGTTGAAGCTGTCCGAACCAACTGAAAAAGCGAGCCTCTGGAATCGGAGCATCATTGGTTGTTGCATTAAACAGATTTAAGCCGAAACTGAATTGCGATCGAGCGATCCAAGCGCCTTGAGAGTCTCGCCGCACATAGTCCTGACCGAATTTCAGAATCCGAGTGCGAGTGTTGCCGTCAATGTCTGCACCAATGCCAAACGGAAAGGGGGTGTCTTGAAATAGAAAGGTTTGACCATTTTGAATTGCGAATGCGATCGACAATGCAAACTCTTCGCGCGATGTTCGTACCAAGGGCTGTCGATAGCTCAATTCATAGACATCTGTTTTGCTCCGAATCCCAAACGCTGCAAAGTCTGACTCAATGATTTTGCTGCGACTCGGTGAAACTCTAAATTGCACAGTTCCATTCATTGCATTGACTGGAATTTGATAGTTAAAGTCAAATGAATTTGAGCCACCTTGCACCGATCGATAGTAGGACGCGCTGATTTCATCTCCCAGTCCGGTGAGGTTGCGATAGCTCAGAACTGTTCCGAGGCGTTCTGATCCAACACTCGGTGGAGATAAGTTATCTGCACCCACAAAGCCACTCAACTGTTTTGCTTCTCGAACTCGGACTATGAGAATACTTTGTCCGATTCCGCTTCCTGCTTTCAGACTGGCTTCTACTGATTCAAATAACGGATCAGCTTTCAAGAGTCTTAGCTGATCTTCTAAGCGATTTTTGTTGAGCGGGGTAGCAGTTCCAAGCTGAATACGATCGCGAACATAGCTTTCCCGTAATCGCTGCAATCCCTGAGTTTCAATGCGCTCGATCGAGCCTTCGATTACTCGAATTTGTACGATGCCATCTGTAATTGCTTGCTCCACTAATACGGCTCTAGAGGTGATGTAGCCGCGATTTAGATACATCTGAGTTATCGAATCTGCAACACTGCGAAGCTGATCTAGAGTTACAGTTTGATTCTCGATCGACTGTGTGATCTTTTGAAGTTCAGCAGGATTTAGCACTGTATTTCCAGTGACTTCAACCCTACGAACTTGGATTGTTCCAGAACTACGATCGATCTGTGTTCTGTCGTTTGCTGGGAGAGTTTGAGCTTGAACCGCGTGGATATTGAAGCAATTCAACAACAGGAAAAACGTAAGAATAGGATGAATCGTCTTTCTAGTAGTTTTCATGCAGGGAACACAGGAGATCTAATGTCTTCTGTATTCCCCAAATGATGCGATCGACAAATTCGACTTTTGGTTAGTTTTTCAGATTTCTACTTGTACGATCGCGTTAATAAATCCAGTTGTGTCACTTCGTCTGCATCAAGCGACCAGCCGATCGCGCCTGCATTTTGTTTCGCTTGGCTTGCATTTTTTGCTCCCGGAATCGGAATCACATTGCCTTGAGCAATCAACCAATTTAAGGCAACCTGAGCAGGCGTTTTATCGTACTTCGCACCGATCTGAGTTAATCGATCGATCAAAGGCATTAATTTCTCTAATCCTTGCCGACTGAACTTTGGATCAAGCTTCCGCGCTCCCGTGACAGAATCGGCATTTTCAGGCTTATACTTGCCTGTGAGCAATCCTTGAGCCAAGGGACTGTAAGCCAGAATCGTTACACCTAACTCTTTTGCGGTCTCTAGAATTCCGTTGGATTCAATTTCGCGATTAATCAACGCATAGCGGACTTGATTCACTGCTAATGGAACGCCTTTCGTTGCCAGATATCCTTGAGCTTCGCGCATTTGATCAGCGGAATAGTTACTCACGCCGATCGCACCAATACGTCCTTGTTTGACTTCTTCTGCAAGCGCTTCCATCAAGGTTCTCTTACCCATGAAAAAGTCAAATGGCATATGAACTTGGTACAGTGCCACCGATTTTACGCCTAAGCGATCGAGACTATGAGTTACCGCATCATGAACCGATTGAGCGCTAAATCGCCACGGAAGCGGCATGTATTTGGTCGCGATTTGAACTGGCTGATCGGTCTGTTTCATGAACTGTCCTAAGAATTGCTCAGACTTGCCCAACCCATAGATTTCAGCCGTATCAAAGAACGTCACCCCGGACGCGATCGCATTCTCAAACGCTTGCTTCAAATCCGCTTCACTATAGTCTTTTCCATAGCTCCAGAAAAACGAATCACCCCAAGCCCAAGTTCCAATACACAGGGGCGGAACTTGCAAATCCGTTCTGCCTAAAGAAACTGTTTCAGTCACCACGAGATTTCACCTTGTAATATTTCTTCAAGTTTAACGAAGACTTTTCGAGACCTGCGATCGCGCTCCATAATTCCTATCGCAAGGTAGACTAATGAAATTGACTTTTTACGATCGCCCCCTGAGTTATGCCGTCCTTTTTACTCGAAGTTGGAACTGAAGAACTCCCTGCAAGCTTTGTCGATGAGGCTTTGTCTCAATGGCGATCGCGCATTCCAAGACAGCTTGCGGAACTGAATTTGGCATCCGATTTGATCGAGTTTTACGGCACTCCAAGACGATTAGCGATCGTGATTCAAGGTTTACCCGCGCAACAACCGGATCAAGAAGAAGAAATTAAAGGTCCTCCCGCTCAAGC
>JADEXW010000269.1 GCA_015206935.1 Pseudanabaenaceae cyanobacterium LEGE 13415
GGTTCAGATGGATCTGAGTTGCTGTGTGTTGAAGTGTTGTTTTGAATCAGTGTCGCAGGCGGAGAGAGTACTTTAGGAACTGCAAAGATCATTGAATGGGAATGCAGGTTAGAAGGATTGAACGTGGGGAGAACCTTCGCTGAAGGTTGGACAGCAATCATTGGAGAAGAGGGTGTAAGTGGTGTAGAAATGCGATCGCGCTTTAATTCTAGATGTTCTGCATGACCGTCTGAACGAGTAGAATTTGCGGCTCGATCGGGTTTGGAGTCGGAATACACAAGGTTTACCGTCGTGGACTGATCAAGTTGAGAATGGTTAGTCTTTTCAGGAATATTTTGTTTGTGTGGTCTCGATCTCTGTTCGATCGATTGGTTTGATGGATGTAAAAGATAGACTGACGAAGATGCAATTGGAGGGGGAACTACAATTGTGGTTGCTTCCTTTCCAGGAAAGGCTTGCACAACAGGCGATAGGTCGCTCTTGTTTGGAGGTAACTTTGTCGATCGAGCATCAGCGGTCACATGCTTCTGAGCGATTGAAGCAGGAATGGGTGGATCTGAAGACATCGGTTGGATCAACTGAGAGGATGGCATTGAGCGGGGCGGAGAAGATTGAGATGCAGTTTTTGTCTCAAACTTTGCTTGAATCACTTTGGATGGACGAGAAGAGGAATGCACAGGGGGCGTAGAATCGGGTGGAGTCTGAGCAGGTTCCGCATAAACGATCGGTAACACTGGAGGCGTTGCTTGAGCGGTTTGAAGATGTCGAGTCAGGTGGCTCAACAACGGTACACGAGATTGAAGCGCATTCGATCGCTGCAAAATGGTTGTCGCCATCCCCATTTGAATCACACCGGGACGCTCCACGGGACGCAACACACGCTGTACCAAACCTGGATTAAGGGCAGTTTGCCAGTCTGAATCTAAACTCATCTCTTCCTCCCGCTCAAACTTCAAAGCACTGATGCTGGTACTCTCTGTAAGCCACGATGCACCAACTCGAATTCCTCAACTGCAATTTGATTCGCTTCAGCAGCATTGAACTCCGGCCCCGTCCATTTCACCGGGTAAGCTTCTCTAAAGTTCCACCAAGTCACAGGCAAGCCTTGATCATTCAGAACAACAATACTGCCATTCAACAGCAAAGGGTGTCCCTGAGTCGTGAGCCAGTACCAACCCCAAAGCGGATCAGCATAAGTCAGCCCTCGACGCAACACCAAATTAGAATGTTTCACCACCGTTGGGAGTTGATGCACATAGCGATTTTGTCCTCCTTCGTGATAGCTTTCTAAGTCAACCTCACTCCCCAATCCCTTGACTTCACTAAATCCACCCACAAACAATCCACCGACCTCAACTAGAAAGTTGTAAGCCATCATTGGATCAGCTCGCACTCCTAGCGTCTCTTTCGCGGCTGTGAATAGAGAGTTAATTCCGGTAATTGTCATTTTTTCGCCTGTCCATTCAATTGCTGGTTGATTCGAGCAACCTCACCGACCCATTGTTGTCGCTCTCGATGTTCCATTTGCATAATCTGGTCATAAGACCAATGCAGATGGTAAGCCACGTATGCTACTTCCTCAGTCAGACGGTCTGAGGGGTAGCATCGAACTCCCCCAGCGGGACTGTTTCGACTTCAAAATCGCCCTGACAGTGAGGACAACGCACAGCGAGACGGGAATGCCCCATCTGATTAATCCGCTGATAGAAATCCTGAAGATAAACTAAGTCTGCTGAGAAAAAGTTTTCTAGCATCTTTGGATTGAGCGAAGAGAGTGTCCCTAATTGGGTGATCACGCGAGATAACAGAATCAGGATCAAGTAACCAGGGTTTGCTTGCACTCTGGGATCTCGCAAAGGAGCAATTTCATCGTAAGCAGTCGAAAGACGCATCACACCTTCACGGTGAAGATTACCTTCCGCATCAATATAGCCTTGAGGTAACACGAATGGAAATTCAGTAGTTTGCATCATGGTGATTAGATCAAGTTGTAAATTCTACGATCGACTGTTCTAAGTCCATTTATCGACCTTAATTCCCTCATGAGCTAGCTCTAAGGTTTCCAGGGCGAAATCGTCTGCATTTGCCTTCAGATCTGCGCCTTTCCAGGTGGTGGGCCAACAGTTCGTCAAGTTCCAACGAATGCGCTCCTCACCCGTATCATCCCGCAGCACGATCGAGACTTCTCGACGGTTTCCCTTTCCCTGAACAAATTCGTCCCGCCATTGCCACAATTCATCATTGTTAGTGATGCCACGACTGAGCGTAATATTACTGTAGCTGACCAATCCCGGAATTTTTCGCATGGTTAATGGATCAGTGCCTTCGCGGTATTCGCCTGCTTGCTGGGTTGAATCGAGTCCAGTACACTCCTGGAATCCAGCATGAATGATGCCATTCCACTCAATAAAGAAGTTATATCCACCGTAGGGATCGGGATTGTGCGGGGGTTTGATAGCTGGCATAAATTTATTCTCCTTGTTTGCTCTGACAAAACATTTGATTAAGCGATCCAGTTCGGGTAACTACCTTGTACACACCAGTTCTTTTTGCTTCGTTTCTGTCGGATTGTGCCCCCTAAATCTCCCAATTCTGAGGGACTTTGAGCCAGAAAAATTTCTCCAATTCCAAAGTGCTTTTCACCTTCAAAGTCCCCCAAGCTTGGGGGATTTAGGGGGCTTTAGCCGACTGCACCGAAGCGAAAACGACTGGTGTGTATCTCCTTAAGGTGGCGAAGTGTACACAAGACTCACTCCCGTCTCACCGTGAATCAGTTGAATATCAATAAATTCATTCGGGGTCGTGGGAGCAATGCCAATCTGAGCAATCAATCTGCCTGCATCTTGTTGCTCGATCGAGGTTGTCTCTGCATTGCAGCGAACATAGAATGCTGCTGCTGGAGTGGTTCCTTGCAGCGCTCCCTGCTCTAACAACGATTCGAGATAGCGAGTTAGCTCTCGCTCAATTAGCAGTTGCAGCCGAAAATCATTTGGCTCAAATGTAAAATTCGCAAGGTTTAGCACAATCCATCGATGGATCGTCAGAAATAGCCGACGAACACTGATGTAGCGCCACTCTGCCATCCGACTGAGGGTTCGCCCACCCCAGACGCGCACTCCACGCCCTGGAAGTGGCAGAATACTATTGATACTGCCATGATTTCCAGAACTGCGATCGTTGGCTAACTCAATCACTTCTTCCGCCGAAAGGGTATAGCTAATATCGATAATTCCATCAATCTGGTTGTTCGCAGGAGTTCTAAAAACGCCTTGCAAATTGTCCGTTTTGCTATAAATTCCAGCGATGTGTCCACAGGGGGGAATCTGTCTGATTCCATTGCCCTGCATGATTTTCAACCAAGGTGCATACATCGCTCCACTGTTCCCCAATAAGCGATCGTACTGTTGTTGAAGTTGTGCGATCGTCGCTGCATTCGGGTTAGTACTATCTAACAAAGCAGCATCTAGAATTGCAAAGCGATCATTCATACGATCGCAGTGTTCTAGAATGAGTTGCTGCATTCGAGTCACCTGCTCTAGAGAAGGATTGCCCCACCAGAGATCCGGCGCACATATCAAATCCACCTGGTCGAATGCTTCCAGTTCTGCTAATGCCTGTTGGAGTGTTGATTCATCCTGATCTAATAAGAATAGAACATAGCAAAGTTGACCTCCATTTTCAAAAAAACCACGAACTGTATCAGGCAAATAAGAACGATTTCCAAGTGAAACATAGAATTGTTGTTCAAATTCTGCCCAAAGTCGAAATCGATAAGGAGTATTACACAACACTTCTGAAGTGTCGGGTCGGACTCCAAGAAACACAGGAACACCTGTAATAAATTGGGGTTCTGGTACAGGATAGACATCCTGGACATACACCCCAGGAATCAGCTTTGAAGACAACATCACGGACAACCCTGACTACGGTTTGAGATGATTGATCAAATTGCTAAATCCCCCAAGGTTGGGGAACTTTGAGTGATAAAAATTTCTTCAATCCCAAATTGCTTTCCACCTTCAAAGTCCCCCAGAATGGGGGATTTAGGGGGCTTTAGCCGACCGCACCGCAGCGAAAGCGACTGGTGTGTACACGGTAGCTTAAAAAGAGGAACTAAGAAGATCTCACTCGATCGCAACAACAGATTAATCCAGGTTACGAATTCGTTCCACTGCGAGGACTAATTTCAAAGATGACAAACTCCGCAGGTTTCACCACTGCAACACCAATCACTGTTCTCACCTGTCCCAAATCTCGGTTCTCAGGTGGATTTGTTTCTTCATCACATTTCACAAAGAATGCTTCTTCTGGTGTATTACCAAACAAAGCGCCACTCCGCCACACCACCGTCAAGAACGCTGTAATGCTCCGACGAATTCGCGCCCAGAGATCCGGCGAATTCGGCTCAAAAACAGCCCATTGGGTTCCTTCGTCGATCGATTCGCGCAGGTAATTGAACAATCGCCGCACACTAATGTAAGTAAAATCTCCCTCGGCTTTTATTGTCCGAGCGCCCCAAACGCGAATGCTGCCATTCAAACTCCGAATACAATTGATTCCTGCTGGATTGAGGATATCTTGCCGCGCTTTGCTAATTTTATGCTGAAGATTCGTCGCACCCAACACAGGTTCATTGGCTGGAGCTTTGAATACACCCCGCTGGGCATCTACTCGCGCATAAATTCCGGCAAGATGTCCACTTGGAGGAACGAAGAGCTTGTTATTGATCGGGTCAAAGGTCTCAATCCAGGGGAAGTAAAGCGCTGCATAGTTCGAGTCGTCACTCGTAAAGGTTTTGATGTCTGCCGCGAGATCCGAACTGCTAAGGGAAACATTCGGAGAGTTTCCATCCAAAATTGCAACGCGATCGCCTAGTTTCTCACAATGATCAATGATCTGATCAACGGTCGTAGGTTCAGTGATTCCAGGAGCTGCAACAATGGCAATTTCATCGATCGCAGCAAATGCTTCTAGTGCAGTATCAACCTGAGCATTACTTTCCACTCGAACCACATAGCAGAGCGTTCCACCATTTCTAAAGAATCCAAACACAGCATGGGCGAGATTCCGCTGCCCATCATTCTTGGAGAAGTCGCCGAATTTTGCTTTAAATTCACTGAAATTTGTACAAAGAACCACTTCTCCTGCCGCTGCTAGGCTGGAACTCTTACGGGTCTGCTCTGCGGTGGTCTGTGTTGCTGCGGAATCTGGTGTGGGGGCTGTTCCCTGAGCTTTTCTGCCCTGAGTTCTGGTTGCAGAGGGCGCGTCTGAGGAAGACTCGGCTGAGGCAGATGAAACGGGAGTGAATACTCCAATAAACCCGGCAGTACTCGTTCCTACACCAGAAATCGGTGCAGCACCAGATGATTTTTCAATTACATAGACTCCTGGCGATAAGAAATTAGTCATGGTAGCTGCTCCTTTTACAAAATTGCTTTGAGGGTGAGACTAGATAGGTCGATCGTTGTAATCGATTGAGGGGAATCAACCCGCTGCAACTTAGAACCCATCAATTTGAGAGCGAGAATACGATCGCAATGCGACTGAGCTAAGGGAAAGTTCGAGCGAGTTTGCGACTGAACTCAATATCAGCTAACACTGTTGTTTCTCCCTGAGACAATCGAATTTCTTGAGTTTGACTTTCATATCCTTGAGCGGTGATTTGCACGATTCTGGGGGAATTGGGAGAGGCTTCTAAACCTGACAGCCAAAATCTTCCCTCTGCATCACTGTGAGTAAAGGTCGGCTCTCCCACGATCGATATTTTTGCCATCGGTAGTCCATCCTGTGGAGCTACTGCTTGAACGACTCGCCCCGTCAGACTGGTCGAAGGGAGTTGAATGGAGAGGATCTGTGCGGGTCGATCGGGCATCACGGTGATAGTAACATTCTTTACTGCACCATAGCGAGTTCCAGAGTTGGGAAGAGAAGCCGTTAGCTCATAGTTCCCCGCTGGCAAATCGGTGAAGTAAAAGAACCCATCTATCATTGTTTGGGTGAGGGTTGGAAGTCTTTTTTTGGATAAACCTTGGTGTTGCGGTGCTGTATAGATACGATGCCAGAGTGCTACTTTTTTCTGAAGTTCCTCTGGCATTGTTGTAAGTTCAACGACGACCTTAGAAAGAGGAACAGTCGTTGTGCGATCGCACACTCGTCCGACGATCGCGATCCGATGCCGCGCTATCCTATCGATGTTTTGCTCAGACACGAGTAGACTCCCTCGAATTGGGCAATGGATTTGAGAGTGCAACTTGTTGTTCGAGAACAATTGGCACTGTGTCGTCCGCTTCTTCCACAGGAATTCCCACTGTTAAGGTACAGTTTAGTGTTACTTTCGGTTTACCGCCGAGTGCTTGCCAAAAGTCACCTAGATTCAAGCTGCTAGGGCGTAAAGCTAGCACTCGAACAGGTTGGGGATAGTCTTGCAGAACACCTTGCAAAATCGGTCTTGGAAGCTGTCGATATTTCAGAAAAATCTTCATCACCTCACCCATCAAATAATGCTCTGTTCTGGCATCCAACGAATCACGAGACCAGGCAGTAATGAGATAGGAGCAATCGACTCGAATCAGAGGACGTTTGTTTTGAGCGCTCAAATCCGTTTGCCGCTCTGCGCCCCAGACGTTTCGACGTAAATCTAAGTTTTCTCGAACATCGTAAAGAAAAAGCCCGATCGCGGGTAGAGCAACTTCACTGCTAAATCGTTCATCCGGTGAAGCAAAACTGATCGTAATCGATGAAGATGAAGGAAGAATCGATGAAAGATTAGGCAATAGCTCTCGCCTAAGTAATTCCTCAAGAGTTCGATCTAAATCTTGAAGCATTAAACTTGTCCTTCGGAATCGGAATTTTGATGAAATTAAACACTAGAGACTGTTCAAATCAATTCAGAAAACAAGAAAGCAATGCAATTCAGTGTGAAGCCTTGCTGCTGATGGAACTGATTTGCGCCAATTCTTTATACGGCATTTCCTTGAGTCAGCGATAGTGATTGAAAAGCTTTTTTAGATCTGTTCACGAAAATTTTTATACCTGCTTATAATTTATATTTATTGTTAGAATGCAATATGGTTACTGCGTTTACA
>JADEXW010000270.1 GCA_015206935.1 Pseudanabaenaceae cyanobacterium LEGE 13415
CATCGTATTGGGACCTGAAAACTCTCAAGCCGTCGTTGACAAGATTTATCAAGAAACCGGACTTTCTGCGGCAATTGTCGATGTCAACGACTTAAAAGCCGTTAAAATACTAGCAGCGTCCAAAGGAGTCTCGATCGCATTGCTCAAGCAGGCACTCATTACGAACCCCGCAGGCAACGCTAACGAACAAACTCCCGTGGTTCTCATCCGACCCACCGACGCACATCAAAAACCGTCCGCCGTTGGGCTGCAATCGGCAAATCAACCTTAAACGAATACCCCTTAAGGTTGACCCCAAAGCCGTCGCTCAATTCGTACTCTGGGGTTGAACTGCTGCCTTCATCACTATGCCTCGACTCCCACAGACTTCCAGCGCTCTAGTCCGTCCCGTCCAATACCGGGATCTCGACGCGATCGACCAATTGACACAGCAAACTCCCGAACATGAGTTGCCGCATTGTTCTGCCGTTCGCGAAAAGAGCGTTTCTATCCGTCACTGGTTCGGCGTGATGAAGCTCTTGAGCCTCTTGCCAAATCCCGTTCAAAACCTCCCTTGTGTTCATGTGGCTGAGGTGAATCAACGGATTCAAGGCATGATTCAGGTGTCGCCGTTCAACCGCACTCGCAGTACTTGGCGCGTCGATCGAGTCGTCGTGGCTCCAACGATCGTGGAATCCGAGGATGCTGAAGCGCAAGTTCTCACCAAAATCGATCTCGGTTCACTCCTGATCCGCTTCTGTCTCGAACGAATCTGGCAAGCGCGTACCTGGGTTCTCGAAATTGATGTGAACGATAAAGCTGCTCTAGATCTTTATCGTCACAACGGTTTTCAGCCTTTGGCGAATATGACCTACTGGTCGATTTCCCCGGAGCAGATCCAAGAACTTGCAGAACGAGAGCCAGATTTACCGAACTTGCTCCCGGTAAGTAATGCGGATGCTCAACTGCTGTACCAACTCGATACGATGGCAATGCCGCCATTAGTGCGTCAAGTCTTCGATCGTCATGTTCAAGATTTCAAAACCAGCGTCTTCGGAAGTCTGATGGAATGGGCGAAACAAGTCCTCACCCGAAGCGAAGTCGTAAGCGGATATGTTTTTGAACCTCAGCGAAAAGCCGCGATCGGGTATTTCCAATTACATCTCTGCCGCGATGGTTCCCAACCCCATACCGCCCATCTGACGGTGAATCCAGCCTATACCTGGCTCTATCCTGAACTGATGTCACAAATGGCGCGGATCATGCAGGATCTCCCCGCCCAATCCTTACAAATGGCATCGCCGGATTATCAACCAGAACGTGAAGCATATTTAGACAGCATCGGAGCCGATCGCATTGGTCACACGCTCTTGATGTCCCGTTCTGTGTGGCACAAAGTGAGAGAGACAAAATCGATCGCAGAAGGTCTCCAACTCGCAGAAATGCTGCAAAATCTTCAACCCGCTCGTAAACCAGTGCCGGGACGCATTTCGATGCTGAAATCAGTCAAACTTCCAACCCCAGAGCAAAAAGCCCAAGAAACGGATAAACCAACCGTTCAGGAATTGATGCAAGCCGCATCGCAAGAACCTCCTAGCGAAGATCCTTGCTGCTAATGGAAAGAGTCGCAGCCTTGGGGCTAGATGTGGGAAAAAAACGCATCGGTGTGGCAGGCTGTGACGGAACTGGATTAATTGCGACCGGATTGACCACAATTACACGCAAATCTTATTCGCAGACGATCGAGGAATTGCGCCAGATCGTCCGCGATCGCAATGTCGAAATTCTCATAATCGGACTGCCCTATTCAATGGACGGCTCGATCGGGAAACAAGCGATTCACGTTCAAAAATTTGGAGAAACGATTTCCAAAGCGCTATCGTTACCGATCGAATATGTAGACGAGCGATTAACAAGCTATCAAGCAGAACAATCAATGATCGCGGACAAGATTTCGCTGCGGGAAAATAAGGGGATTATCGATCGTAGAGCCGCCGCCGTAATTCTCCAGCAATGGCTTGATGAACGAAGAGCGAAACGAAATAGCGATCGCATTACAAGTTCTGATTAAGTTCTCCATGACTTGCTGCCTCTACAACACACCTGACTCTAGTAGATTTAGATAGATAATTCAGGAGCTTCAACGCCTGCTTTCTCTCTGATTTTCACTAATTCAGGCGACTCAAAAAAAGCTTTTGCAGCTTCTAAAGATGTCCACTTGGAGAAATGAACAATTTTGTTCGGATCATTCTCGTATTTGAGAACTTGATAGGATTGCTCTCCCGCCTTTCCTCTCATACTCGCAGCATCGTCAAATACTTCCTTCCAAGCTAAGTAGTCTTTTACTTTGTGAATGATTAGTACATGAGCCATAACGGTTTACTCTATTGACTGATCTGCTCAACGTTGCCAGCCCGAACCCAGCCCTCTTGTCCGTTGCTTAACCGGATTCTTTGCCAAGTTTTATCGGCATTTGTTTCTAGAACCGTAACCCGCTCATTAAAATCGACCCCCCCGATCGAGCCTCCATCTCCTCCTGGAGCATCCCGCAATACAAGCCCGATCGATTGGGTCACTCGTGCTGGAAATGCGCCCGGTGGAAGCGGTTTTGCAGCCGTATCCGACTTCGCTTCTGAAGTACTCGCGGCAGGCTTCGCAGCAGGTTTAGAAGCGGGTTTTGTTGGAGTATCATTTGGAAACGTCGGTTTGGGAGGCATGACTGCAAGACGCGCCATCATCACACGCGCGGCAACGACACCTCCAACGGCAAGTAGCGCGATCGCGAACAAGACACCCAACACAAATTTAAAAACGGAAGACCAACGCATAGAAGCCGCCTGTGGACGAGATCGCCCAGATTTTAACATTTGATTTAACTATTGTCCGAGTTGTTTGGAGCGCTGAACAGCAGCTTTCACCGCTTCGATAAATGCCGATCGAACTCCTGCTTTTTCGAGTTCTCCAATTCCCGCGATCGTGGTTCCGCCCGGACTCGTCACCCGATCTTTCAATTCACCTGGATGAATCTCTGACTCTTGTAAGAGCTGCGCCGTTCCCTTCACGGTTTGAATTGCGAGTTTTAACGCGATCGCTCTCGGTAATCCGGCGGCGACTCCTCCATCTGCAAGCGCTTCGATGACGATCGCAATATAGCCAGGGCCCGATCCGGATAATCCTGTCACGGCATCTAACATCGATTCGGGAACTTCTACGACTTCGCCAACGGTTCCCAGAATTTTTTTAGCTTGTTCGATGTGATGGGATTGAACATGCTGACCAGGCGCGATCGCAGTAATTCCCGCGCCAACCGCAGCAGGCGTATTCGGCATCGCTCGAATCACAGGCGCACCGGGAAAGGCAGCTTCTAATTGTGCGATCGGCGTTCCTGCCAAAATCGAAATTACTAAAGCCGAAATCTTGTCACCTGCAAATTCTTGAGCCACTTGCGGAAAGACTTGCGGCTTAATCGCCAACAAAATCACATCCGAATCTATAGCTTTTCGATTTTGATCTGTAACTTGAATTTGATATTGCGTTGTCAAAAAATCTTGGCGCGATCGATTCGGTTCACTGACGACGATCTCATTCGGTGCAAATACTTGCTGTGCAACAAGGCGGGACAAGAGAGCTTCCCCCATCATCCCGCCGCCAATCATGCCAAATTGTTTAGCCAATCTATCATCCTCGATCGTTTCAGAAGGGTTCGAGATCTATCTATCTGTCACCCTTGAATCGGTGCTTAACCTTGAGCGGCTCTCGGTTCTGTGCCCCATGCGGGAGTCGGAGCAGCGGCACGAGGACGAGCAGCGGGAGCGGGTTGAGGCACTTCATTCAACACGCCTGCTTGAGTGCTAACTTGAACACAGCTAGGCGTAAAGAGGAAAATGCTTTCGCCGATGCGCTCTTGATGACCATCGATCGCGTAAGTTCCACCTGCAACGAAATCCACCGCACGTTGAGCCTGATCCGGGTCCATAATCGTCAAGTTCAACACGACCGATTTACGTTCGCGTAAAGCTTGAATCACTTGCGGCATTTCTTCAAACGTCCGAGGTTCGACGACCACGACTTCCGAAATTCCGTTTGCAGCTCCGGGCATTCCAATCACATTATTCATAGCGGCTCCTACACCAGTTGTTTCACTTCCAATTCCGACAGCCCGATCGCGAAAACGGTTTGTGCGGCGAGTTCGGTTTTCTTCTTCATTCACAGCGACCGGAGCAGGTTGAGCGGCTGCCTCTTCCTGATAAAGAGACTGATACTCTTGCCCATCCATTTCATCGTATTCGTATTCGTATTCAACGGGTTCATTTAAACCGACGAAATCCCGTAATTTACTGAAGATACTCACTGTTCACGCTCCATCCGAATCAAATTTGCTGGAAAAGTACGGTCAAATCATTGAGAGTAGCAGAGCCACCTGATAAGTTTGATCACTGGCGCTTAAAGCCTAAGCTGCTTTGCCGAACGGCAAATTCCATTTTGTGGTTTGACAGCTTAGAAAAGTTCTTATACTGCCGCACAAATAACGAATTGAAAAATCAGTATACATCCAGCGATCGAACTTGAATACATTTTTTGGAGTTTTTTTGTCTCCGGGTGCATTGTATCGGTAGTTTTGAAAGTTGGATCAATTTTTTGCAAATTTCTTTTATTTTTGTTGCAATTCGGTGTGGAAGCGAGTTCTGGCGGCTCGAAATTGTTGCGATCGAGGAATGATCTTTCAAGATCAATGCAATTTTGGTAACGAAAAAACGATCGCAATTCGATAGAATTCCGGCGTATATTCTTTCAGATCTAAACTGGGGACGATCGCCACGCAAAGTTATTTCTCTTTTCCTAAAATTTCAGCGCTTAGTTCCATACTTAAGTAACGCTTTTTACAGGAGAAATCGATTGTGGTTCTGTCAGAATTAACTACATTACCATTAATCGCTGAAATTACGACAATTTTTAAGATCTCGCACCAAACAGGACGCGCCCTGGGCGAATCATCGTTGCTCCTGCTTGAATGGCGATCGCATAATCGTCTGACATTCCCATCGACAATTGATCGACCTGAAGACGGCTCTGCGATCGAAGCTTTTCACTTAATGCTTTCGCTTGCTGAAAGAGTTCTAAGGTTTCCGCTGACTCAAGGTCAATGGGTGGAATCACCATCAATCCGCGAATCTGCAAATTGTTTAAATTTTCAAGTTGTGGAATGGCTTCCCAAAGTTCCGACACTGAGAAACCCGCTTTATTTGGATCGGGTTTGAGCTTCACTTGCAAACAAACTTGCGGCTTGCGATTTTTTTCGACTGCTAATCGATCGAGCCGTTGCGCCAGTTTCAAACTATCGACTGACTGAATCCAATCGAAAAGCTCGATCGCTTTTTGCGCCTTGTTGCTCTGCAAATGTCCGATCAAATGCCAAGTCACATCGGTTAAATCCTGCAATTCTGAGCGTTTTGTTTCGGCTTCCTGAACTCGATTCTCGCCAAAATCGCGAATTCCAGCCGCATAAGCCGCCCTCATCGCTTCGACTGAAACCGTTTTCGTGACTGCAATTACCCGAACAGTTGATGGAATCTGGGCGCAAAACTCAGCAATATGGTCTTGAAGCGAAGCGATCATTGGAACGTGCTTTTGTGAACTTTCTGAAGTTGATCGTACTCTTTGTGCATTCCCGATCGACGTAACATTCTCATGCGATTTTCGACTAATACTCTGGCATCACTCCGCCCGATCGGTTCAAATTCCAGTCCGTCCGTTCCATGAAATACGACAAAAAATAACCGCTGTGCGTAGAGTGTACTAAATAATTCTCGATTGTCTTCAACCAAACACACCCGAAACAATAACCCAAACGTAGGGTGATTCAAATAATTCTCAGTATCCATTTACGATCCGTTAGCGAGAGAGTCAGAGCGCGATTTAAGATATTCCAACACAATACGAATTAACAAATTGTAAGCATCAGTGGTATCAATCTATCCCTCTTTATAGCGAATTGTGTCGATCGCGGTTCAGAAGATTTTGCAGGGGTGGAAACGGCAGAAAGGGGGAGATTGCCTGAAGTTCAACAGGAAGGGTGAGCAATGTCCGAAATTATCTTAGTGGCTGCGATCGCGCAAACGAACGGTGTCATCGGCGATCGAGGCAAGTTACCGTGGTCGATTCCAGAAGATCTCAAACGTTTTCGTCAACTCACGCTGAATCATACCGTCATTATGGGACGAAAAACGTGGGAGTTTGATCTGCAAAAACGCCCTTTATCGCAGCGAATCAACGTTATCGTTTCCTCACAATCGCTCCAGTCGGATCAGCCGAATATGGAATTTGTCCGATCGCTGTCTGAAGCGTTCGATCGTTCTGCTGAGAAATTGTTTGTGATTGGTGGCGCAATGATTTATCGGCAAGCTTTGGAATTTGTCGATCGTATGGAATTAACGATCGTTGAAGGGGACTATGTAGGCGATGTGTATTTTTTAGAATGGCGCGATCGGTTAAACGAATTCCAATTAATTCAATCCGACCAACGAGACGGCTATCGATTTGAAACATATTGCCGATCAAAAAACCCGATCGCATAATTACGATCGGGCAGCTAATCAGAAATGGTTTTGATCCTAACGAATGTATTCTTTCAGAACACTATTGCGATTCGGATGACGGAGTTTCCGCAATGCTTTCGCTTCAATTTGGCGAATCCGCTCACGAGTCACATTGAAGATTTGTCCGATTTCTTCGAGGGTCTTCATCCGACCATCATCCAAACCGTACCGCAACCGAAGCACATCTTTTTCACGAGGGCTAAGGGTTGCCAATACTCCTTCAAGATCTTCCCGCAGAAGATTCTTAGAAACTTGATCTTCCGGTGTTTCACCATCGGACTCAATAAAGTCACCCAAACGAGAATCTTCTTCTTTACCGATCGGCGTTTCCAACGAAATCGGTAACTGAGCAGACTTCGCAATAAACCGCAGCTTCTCGATCGTCATTTCCATCCGAGTCGCGATTTCTTCTTCAGTCGGCTTGCGTCCCATTTCTTGAGACAACAGTTTCGTTGTCTTCTTGATGCGGGAAATGGTTTCATACAAGTGAAC
>JADEXW010000980.1 GCA_015206935.1 Pseudanabaenaceae cyanobacterium LEGE 13415
GATCTTCTCGTTAGTCCTCTTGTCTATAGGGCGAAACAGTCTTCTAACTATGAATTCGAGCCTGAAAAGAACACCAAGAGATACCATCTTTTCGTGAAAAATGCAGCGGGTAGACGCATTGCTGAGTGCATCTTTCAATCTGGTAAGCTGCTGAATTTTACTGGACTCACGGACGATGCGATCGTAACTGAGCAAAAGCGAATTGTTGCAGGGTTAGTTGATGCGTTTACTTTCAATAAAATTACCTATCGATTAAACCGTGAGTCTCCTAGCTTATTGAAGTTTCAAGTGCGTTTATTGTCGAGCGATCGATTGACTGTCCCACTGGATCAACCCGCAGAAACCGCAACCTTAGAACTCTTGTCGCTCGATGCCTTTACCATTCGGGAGCAGCCTGATCTAGAGATCGTCGAAAATGGTTGTCCGGATGTGATGACGCTTTATGGGTTATTAAAAGATATTCCTGAGAGCTATGTTACTGAGCAGCAACTCAAGTTTGGTATCGGTAATCCAATTGCTGTTCAGGCACTTGAAGCTTCTGAGTTATCAAGGCTCATCGAAGCTTACCAGCAACAGTTAGAGCAACTTGTTAGTTTACAATTGTTCGATCGATTTGCTGAGAAACATCCTGGTATGGAACCTTTAGGAGGTGTCCCCAAGGGAGGAACTTTTATTCTAGTGTATGTCGATGGACAAGATGCGCGTTCTCTTCTCAATGAGGAAATCATACCGGAGATTTATCAGTCCCAGATGGCGCGATTTGAGGCAATTCAAGCCGTTGTCTCTTTCCCTCCTGCATCTTCAGAAAATGAAGTGATTTCAAGCTTAGACTTGCTGCGCCGAACGATTAGCGATCGTAAGGATATCGTAATTGCAGATTTTTGCTTGCCTTATCGCAGTAACAATCAGGCTTCAGCGGTCAGTTATGTTTTAGCTCGCCCACGTCCGATTGTTCTATTAGAGAAAATGGTCTTTTGCGAAGGAGACACACACTCTTACCGCTTCATTCTTGAACCAGAAGGCGGAACAGTCAAGGGTGAAGGCGTTGTTTTTGACGGACATCAGCACGTTTTTCAACCCAGTCGTATTGATGCTTCGAGCCTAGATAAACTGAGCCAAGGACATGAAGTTACAGTTACTTTTTCCTACTCGGTAGATGATACTTATGACACGCTCACCATAACAATCTATCCCAAACCAAACCCGACTCTTACAGTGCAGCCAAGACAAAATTTCTGTCAAAATGCTGCTCCTATCGAAATTAAGCTTGCTCCGGACACTCCAACAGAATTGGAATTAGTTCAGGTAACTATTAATGGGACGGTAACTACAATTCTTGATCCAAGTCAATAT
>JADEXW010000981.1 GCA_015206935.1 Pseudanabaenaceae cyanobacterium LEGE 13415
ATCGAGCCGTTACCTTTGATGGGTTAGCGCGAGCTTGCGGCGAAGCGATCGGGAAAGAAGCAAAGATCGTGCATTACGATCCGAAACAATTCGATTTTGGGAAAAAGAAAGCGTTTCCGATACGGACTCAACATTTCTTCGCAGATGTCCACAAGGCGAAAACCGAACTGAATTGGGAGCCGGAATTTGATTTGATTTCGGGGCTGAAAGATTCTTACCAGAACGATTATTTGAAGATCGGGCGGGATCAGGCTGAGATTGATTTCTCATTGGATGATCAAATCTTGGCTGGGTAATTTGGGAATTTTTCGCTTCGTTGGGGATGGGTTGTGCCCCCTAACCCCCAATTCTGGGGGAACAAGAATCAAAATCCCCCAGAATTGGGGGATTTAGGGGGCTTTAGCCGACTGTAACGAAGCGAAATCATGATCTGGACTTGAAAAATTGTGTTCTGTTAACCCTACCTTCGTGGGTTAGCGGTTCAGAGTACATTTAGAGTAGTTTTTCCGAGTTGGGGGCAGCAAAGATGCTGACATATCTTTTAGCATTCACGATCGCATTAGGAAGCTTCGGGCTGTATATGTCCGCTTTCTTTTATCCAGAAGTCTATCGCAAAGGCGATCTCGTGCTTTCCGGTGTGGGATTGTTTTATGCGTTGGTGCTGTGGATTTGTGCCGATCGCATTACAGGCGCAGTGTTATTAGGACAAATCGCGAGTGTGACGCTGATTGGGTGGTTTGGCTATCAATCGCTGACGGCTCGACTTGGTTATACTCCATCGACTTCAGAACTGCGATCGAAGGTCGATGAAGTCCTCACCTCGGAAAATACGGCAAAAGTGGTAGAGCAAGGGAAGAAAACCTTTGCCAGTGTGAAAGAACGCGCTCAGTCTTTATTAAATAAACAGCCTCCAACGCCGCCCACTGAACCGTATCAACCGTTGAAGCGCGAAGATTTTGGTAATCCGACTCCGGAGGCGAATAAACCGGATGTGATGGGCAAGATTGGTGCAGCGACCAGTGCAATCGGCAGTCTGTTCAAAAAGCCTGAGAAGAACACGACAACTTATGTTCGGAAGGAGTTTCGTGAAGAGACTGTAGAAACTGATGATGCCTTTAACTTTGAAGAGGACATCGTAGCCTCTGAGGAAGCAGTGGAATCGAAGACGGTTCCGGTGGATCAAGATGGGGCATCGGAATCAACTTGTACGGCGGATGAGATTGTGCAAGAGGAAGTTGCTTTTGAGGCGAGTCAACCGCAGGCAGTTCCGCCGCATCCTCCGACGGTTGAAGAGGTAGAGGCAGCGATCGCAGATGCGGAAGAGAAGAATATTCCTTCTGATCCGCCGAATCC
>JADEXW010000271.1 GCA_015206935.1 Pseudanabaenaceae cyanobacterium LEGE 13415
GAATGATGGATGGTTTGGGCTAGGATTTGCGAAATCGCGAGGACTGGGGATTGTTGAAGCTCGATTAGAAAAAGCGATCGTGCAATATCCAGGCTGTATTTTGAATGATGACAACATTGTGCAGGTCGGGCGAGAACAAAGCTGGAGTGCAGCGACCCTGATCGGAGCAGGTGCATTTCTAGAAGATGAGGAGCGAGAAAAATATGGCTTTGCAAGTGAGGATATTCAGCCCGTGACGCTTGGAATCGCTGAGAAAATGGCGTTGGGCTTTGGAGTACAGTTAACTTGGGAAAATGACGCGATCGAGCAAGTCTTTAAAGCTGCGGTGAAAGCTTGGAGCAAGCGATTAGGAGTAGCAGCATGAGCGCATTTGTGGGCTATCAGAACAATGTTTCAGAGTCAGAACTCAAAGCATTACTGGATCGATATGGGTCTGTAAAAAGTCGATATTTTCTGCGATGGGCGCACAAAGTCAGCGGGATACTCAAGCATTTAGATGGCTTTCCAAGTCCGGAGGGGCAAATGTTCGATCGAGATCGAGAACTTCGCTGGAAGCAACAAGGAGATCGCTTCAATGTCTTGATTTTGAGCCTTCACGCTGAAGCAGGATTTACTGCGATCGACAAGGTTTGGACAACTAAATCATATCAGGCGAAACTTTACCCTACGACTGAAACTCGCTTTCCAAAAGGAATTCAAGGTCAAGGCGTGAATGTCGCACAACGATGTTTCATTGATGATCAGACTTCGACCGTTCATTTTGTTGCCCTCACTGCGGAGGATTAGGCTATGACGACTTCTAGACCGATTCGCAAACCTGTAAATGAACTAGAACCGAAGCCTTATGAACTGATTCCTTTCCCAAAGCAGAAACCAACGCTCAAGCATCCAGTCGGGCATGATCAATACAAAAAGGATTGCTATCATGGCTCGATCGAGCTAATTCTCAAAGTAAAAACGGCAGTTCACGTTTCGACAGGGATTGTAGCACTGGGAACAGATGTAAAGTCGAAAGTGCCTCTGATTAAGACGATGACTCAGGGAAAGCAGCAAAAATTAGCGATCGCAGGAAGTTCGCTGAAAGGAGCTGTTCGATCGATTTACGAGACGATTACGAATAGTACTTTGGCGGTTGTTACCGGAAAATACAGACCTCAGATTCAGATTCCGAGAGAGCGATTGCCCAGTTCAAAAAATACAGAGCTTTGTCCAGCAAGTTTAGTGTTTGGGGCGCTGGATTGGCAGGGTTTGATTCAATTTAGTGATGCAATTTGTCAGAAGGCTGAATCCATGACAGGGTTTATGCCATCGTTGTATCGTCCTCGTCCAGATGAGTATCGCGGCTATCTGCAAAACGGTAAAGCCGTAGGGCGGAAGTTTTACTATCACGCGATTAAAGCTGTCGATGGGGGACAGCAAGGGATTCCAGTCCAGCAGGCGGGAGCAGAGTATGTATTTACAACTCAGCTACAGTTTAAGAATCTTGCAGATGCAGAACTGGGTGCGTTGTTCATTGCTTTGGGACAGGATCAACAGCATCCGTTTGCATTAAAAGTCGGTGGTGGAAAGCCAATCGGTATGGGAACGATGACGGTTGAGATTTCGTCGATCGCTGCTTTCCAAAATGTCCGCGATCGCTATCGACACTATACGCTTTCTGATTCGGTTGCTCTAACTGGACAACCGATGCAAGAGTTTATTCAAGCTCGAATGGCTGCCGCACACCGACATAAGCTGATTGAGATGGCGCAGTTACAGCAATTAAGTGAGATTTTGAAGTTTCCAACGGATCGCAAAGCACCGCAAGGAATGTACTAATGGATGAGCTAACCACAGAGCAATGGAATGTTGCTTACAAGATTGCAGAAGCGCTGAATCGAGAAGGGGTGAAGGTCAATGAACTTCAAAAAGCGATCGCGTATTTGCGATCGTTCAACCCGAATGAGGGGGCGAAGTTTTTTACTTATCTTCAGGTGTTGGAGCGCGAAGGCTATCGGGTCGGGCACAGCAAGGAAACGCCACGTTACTATCGAACACTGAATCAGGTTTGTCGGCAGCATTTGTCTGGCGATGTTCCCAAGATGTTGCAGGTGTTGGGATGGGCAGCGAGATTGTTGCACTATTACAGTTCGGGGGGATTGGTGGCAGAGGTGGCGACAAGTGCGATCGCGGCTGAAACGGTTGAGGTTGGACAGGTGTTGGATGCCACGATCGAGAAGAAAGAAGGGATGGAAGTTACGTATCGAGTCGCTGGGGTAAAACGCTCGAATACTGAGCGCAAGCGGCATCAAGATTTACAGGTTGGGGCAGCGGTGAAGGTTGAAGTGGTTTCGCTGAAAGAGGATGGAACGATTAAGAAAATTCGGCTTTGGGAAGGGTAGGGAAAGCGATCGTTTTTTGTTTCGTCCCCTTGCGGGGAATTGAGAGCGTGAACCCCTACCTTCTCAAACCCTTACGGAATCGAGACTCAAATGTACAAATCGAGGCTCACCCAAAAACGATCGCTTCTCCATCCCTTCGCTTCAACAAAAAATGCTGAAACATAGATGCAGAGCGCCATCGAGGCTCCGAACGAATTTATTGAGTTTTCATGGTTCTGGCGCGACCCTAGCATATCGTCTCTCACTCGATCGTGCAATCTCCTCAAGCGATCGATAAAATCTGGCGTTAACTAACTCCGCTCCAATTCTTGATGAGCGCGACCCGCGTAACGTTTCACAGTTTCGTAAGGAAGCTCTAAACTCGCTGCAATCTCTTTCAAAGTTTCGCCAAACTCCTGTCCAACAAGAATCGCCGCCCAAAGTTCTGCCGCTTTTTCAGCACGTTCTCCGCCTTGGCGCTTCTTCCGGCTCAAAAAAAACGTCTTAAGTTCCGATTGGCGTTGATTTCGCACCGCTTCATTTGTCGTTAACTCCGATCGCTCCCCGACACGAGGACTTGATTGACGATCGCGCTTCACTCCGACTTGCTCGGCTTGAGCCGCCTGCTCCGACTGACTGCGAAGTTTGCTCTGCTGATCTCCACTCTCAGAAATTGAATCAGCTTGTTCGCGGTCTACCTCGTCTTTGTTTGATGCCGAAGATTGAAGAAGTGCGATCGCTGCATTCTGCGGAGGTACGATCGCGCTTGCATCTATCCTCGGCAGTGCTACCCCCGTGAACCAGCCCTGTTGAGTCTGCCCCAAACCGAACGTCACCTTATGCCCCGTCCCAAAATACGGCGCACAGGCAATCAGCGCATGAAACAGTTGCACATAGTGAGGATTCGACTTGGCTTTCGGTGCGAGTCCAAACTGGACTGAACCAATGAAGCCCGTGACTGATCCTTGCTTTCCTGCTTGCGTTTTTTGCGATCGAATCTCATGCCGCAAAATCACCACGCATTCATTAATCCAATCCAGAAACTCAGCTTGATCCACTGCGATCGATGCGAAATGATTCCAGCGCCGCAGATAGCTATGAAATACATTTTCAGGCATCGGTAACGGTAGATGATTGCTGCGTTTGCGGAAACTGGTAGGAGTGACAAAGGTGAGGCAAGATTGTTCTGATTTAGGTTGAGCGATCGCAGTGTTCCACACCGTTTCATACGTTGTTGCAGGTAAGCTAATGTCCCAGGATTGAATGGTTAAGTTCCCACTCCGTAACTGCATGACTTCAGGCGGATAAGTTAACCACTGTTGTAAGCCTTGGCATACAGACTCTGAGAGAGCCGCGATCGACCATTGATAACTGCGATCGCGTCTAAAGTGCAAGGTTCGCTCTTGGCTTGTGGTGTCTCCGCTCAAACTGGATAGACTAAAGGCTTTTTCGGCTTGTCCATCGTGTAGATAGGCGGAGAGGTCAGGATCGATGCGGCGAATTTGGTTGAGAAACCAGGAATGGAGTTCAGTAGCGTAGTGGGTGGGAGCTTGAAAATCGGCTTGAGGTTGAAGGGTGAGCGTGATGGCGACGAGTTGCGTATCGGCTGACCAAGTGAGAATCGGAGTCTTCGATCGACGTGGCATCGCTTGACCTCGTGCCCGCATGAACTGAGGACAATTTTACCGGATGAAGCGCGAGGAAAAATAACCATAAAAAATTGCCTGACCCTTAAAAGCCCCCAGGATCAGGCAGTCTACCTGTAAGGACGCGCTTGACCGGATACGCTAAACAAACTTAGTTGCCCCCTAGTTGCTTAGTTTTTCCGAGTGCGTTCCTCAGATTTGAATCTATTCTCAGCTAGCTCACCCCCTGATCCCCTCGCAAAAAGTACTTATTTTTACGTCAACCAAAAGTCGAATGGGCGATCTCTCTCCGTATTTTCTCCCTGCACAGTTGCCGAAAATCGATTCAATCCAAGCGGTCTTTGTCGAGAGCGGATAAAATTGAAAGCATTCTGGTTTATCGATCGATTTATGCTCGTTCCTCTTAGCCGCAAAAAGTTTGAAGATCTGATTCCATTTGTCGGAACTGGCGCTCAGTATAAATACTGCTGGGGCAAGTTTTCAGATGTTCTGAGACGGGTGCTGATCTCGATTTCAGCGCTGGCAGTGATTCTTGTAATTCGCGCATACTTTGGAACTGGGGAAATAAAAGACGTACTAGAAGGAGTGACGTTTTTTATCTCGATGTTCGCTCTGGTGTATTGGTTATGGGGTCCAGCAGTGCAAGCAGCGGTCAGAAATGCGGCGTGTCGGCGCTATAAATATGCGGGATTCTTTCGTGGGGAAGTGTTTGATGTGTTCGTTACCGATGAGGTTGTGAGTACCCAGGAAAGTGTGAATAATCGGGGCGATTTGGTCGTTACGGAGAATCGCGAACGGCGAATTAATGTTGAGGTTGGGGATGAGACGGGGTTTGCAACGCGAATTCAAGTGCCACTCAAGCGGGAACACCAAGCGATTCGGATTGGGGATACGGCGGAAATGTTGGTGATGTCCGATCGACCGGATTTAAGTCGAATTGCAAAGGTGAGTGATTTGTTTGTGAGTCGGGTTGGGGTTTGGGTCAGCGATTATCCGTATTTGCGGCGCGATGAATTTGAAGCGGTGAGCCGGAAATTAGTAGAGATCGAAGAAGAAGAGTATGAACCGCGTTCTCGGAGGGCGGCTCGGTATGAGGCACAGTTTGAAGAGCCGCCCACGAGAAAACGAATTCCGAAGCGTCGCTAGCTCTGCTGCACCGGAGGTGTTCGCGTTAACCGACTTGAGTTCCGCCGTAGGCTTGCCAGGAGAGATCCACGAGTGCATTGACGATCGCGGCGGCAACAACGGCACTTCCTTTTCTGCCTTCGGTGCGAATATGTGGAATGAGAGAATCACTCAATTGCGCTTTGGCAGTCTCGACATCGAGAAACCCAGAAGGAGTCGCTACGACTAAAGTAGGCTTGATTTCTTCAGCTTTGATTAGTGTAGAAAGCGTCATGAGTGCGGTTTGGGATTGACCGACGACGAAGATTCCTTCTGGGTAGCGTTTGGCTAAGGTTTCGATTCCCCAAGCAGCACGAGTTTTTTCTTTTTGGGGACGAGTGATTGTCTCCATGCTGCAATAAATTGGATTGGCAAAAGTGTTCTGAATATTAGTATTGATGCCGACTTGAACCATTGGCACATCGACGATAATCGTAGTTCGAGCCGCTAGCGCTGCTGCACCAGATTGCAGAGCTAAATCAGAAAAATGAATAAGGGATTTGTAGTCGAAGTCTGCTGTCGCGTAGATGGCGCGGCGAACGATTTCGTATTCAGCGGGAGAAAGGGCGTGATCGCCTACTTCTCGATCGATGATTGCTAAACTTTGCGCGTCGGTCGGATGCCACTCCATAACAATTAACCGTGAAGGTGAATGAGTTTATGTTACTTTTTTTACATTGATTCGGAAGCTTTTTTAGTGTACTCGGAAAGGTGCGAAATTGCATGGCAGAATCTAAGGATTGCCATTGCCAGAAGCTTATGATTTTCGATGCGCGTCACTACTGGATTAGAAATGCTCATGTGCCTGCTTCGATCGTGGTGAATGGGAATAAATGGACGAGCCGAAAATCACAGAATGATCAGTTGCTGCATGTGGATTTAGAAATTGTCGAGGGAACGATTTCGGCAATTTTGGCAGCGGGAACATATCAGAATTATGCGTCTCCGTCGATCGATTTACAGGGCGGCATGGTTTGGGCGTGTTTTGTTGATTTACACACGCATTTAGATAAAGGTCATATTTGGGGACGCGCTACAAATCCGGATGGAACCTTTGATAGTGCATTAACGGCAGTGAAGAAGGATTCCCAGAAATATTGGAATGCGGAAGATGTGTATCGCCGGATGGAATTTGGTTTGAAGTGTAGTTATGCTCACGGAACTAAGGCAATTCGGACACATTTAGATTCGGCAGGAAAACAAGGAGCAATTAGTTTTGAAGTGTTTCGGGAACTGCGGAAAAAATGGGAGGATCAAATGGTTATGCAAGCCGTTTGCTTGGTCTCATTGGATTATTTTCTAACACCTGAAGGAGAAAAACTTGCTGATCTCGTTGCAGAATCAGACGGAATTTTAGGTGGAGTAACATTCATTAATCCGGATATTGATCAGCAAATCGATCGCGTTTTTTCAATGGCAAAAGAACGCAAGCTAAATCTAGATTTTCATGCGGATGAAAACGATGATCCAAACTCAGATACATTACGCCGAGTTGCCGAAACTGCGATTCGACAAAAGTATCGCGGCAAAACGGTTTGTGGGCATTGTTGTAGTTTGTCCGTTCAGGAAGAAAGCGAGGCAGAAAATACGATCGCATTAGTCAAAAAGGCGGGAATTGGGATCGTGAGTCTTCCCATGTGCAATCTTTATCTCCAAGGTAGACGACCAGGAAAAACTCCGAGATGGCGCGGTGTGACGTTACTTCATGAGTTAAAACAAGCGAAAGTTCCAGTCGCGATCGCATCTGATAATTGCCGCGATCCGTTTCATGCGTATGGCGATCATGATGCGTTAGAAGTGTTTAGCCAATCGGTAAAAATTGCTCAATTGGATCATCCGTTTGGAGATTGGGCAAATGCGATTACGTCTACACCAGCGGACTTAATGGGAT
>JADEXW010000272.1 GCA_015206935.1 Pseudanabaenaceae cyanobacterium LEGE 13415
AATTTTTTCCGTTCCCAAAATCTGATAGTCTTCATGTCCTTTACCAGCAATTAAAACCCCGTCCCCTGGTTTCGCCTGCAAAATCGCCGTTCTAATTGCGGTGGCACGATCGGCAATCACGGTCGGATTTACCCCCTTTGGAATTCCAGCCACCACATCTTCTAGAATCCGCTGTGGGTCTTCGGTTCTGGGATTATCAGAAGTTACGATGACTTGATCGGCTAAGGTCGCTGCAATGTTCCCCATCTTCGGACGTTTCGTACGATCGCGATCGCCCCCACATCCGAACACACAAATCATCTGACCTGGAATAAACGGACGAGAAGCTTTCAACATATTTTCCAAACTATCAGGCGTGTGAGCATAGTCCACAATCACGCTGATGTCTTGATCCGATTTGATTTGAACTTGTTCCATCCGTCCCGGAACTCCCGTAAATCCAGGAAGCGCTTCTACGATCGCATTCAATTTCAGTCCCAATTGCAATCCTGCTCCCACCGCTGCCAATAGATTCGCTAGGTTGAACTGTCCAACTAACGGCGATTTGAAAGCAGCATCACCCATTGGAGTATGCAAAGTTCCACTTACGCCATCAGATTCGTACTTCAGATCGCTTGTCCAGAGATCCGCTTGTTGTTGAGTGCTATAAGTCCAGACTGAATCGCGATCGAGTCGATCGACTAATTTCTGTCCATACGCATCATCAAGATTGACGATCGCTCGACCCTTTAAATAATCGGAATTGAACAACAATGCTTTTGCAGCAAAGTAATCCTCCATGTCGCGATGGAAATCGAGGTGGTCTTGGGTCAAATTCGTGAACACAGTCACTTCAAATTCACAGCCCAAAACGCGACCTTGAGCCAGTGCATGAGAACTCACTTCCATCACAGCAAATTCACACCCCGCATCAAGAGCCGACTTTAACTGATGCTGCAATTCCACCGGAAACGGAGTCGTATGTAATGCGGTTTGTTGAAAACCTGTCCAGCGCGTGTAAAGCGTTCCGAGTAAAGCCGTATTTTTGTGCGATCGCTCCAGTAAATATTCGATCAAATGCGTTGTTGTTGTCTTTCCATTCGTGCCCGTCACTCCAACCAGTTTCAACTTCTGAGCCGGGAAATCATAAAATGCAGTTGCCAATTTTGAACAAGCTTGCGGCATGTCGATCGCAGGAATGACCAAAGGCGGCTGATCTGATTGAAGCGTTGGATCGCCCATCGCTCGACTTGCAGCCTGAGGAGACACAACTGCCGCGATCGCACCACTCGAAATTGCACTCTGCCAAAAATCGCCCCCATCAACCCGCGTTCCCGGCATTCCAATAAACAAATCTCCAGGCTGACAAGAGAGCGAATTCGTGGTCAACCCCTTCACCTCAGCATTCAGCGCAGGATGCTCCGGAATCTCTCCAACATCAGGAAGCTTTGCCAATAATTCTCTAAGCTGCATTGATAACTCCTTGCCCGATCGGGTTTCGCCTCTTTTTAAGCGTTTGATGACATATATTTCTGTAACATAGATTCCAATTGTTGCACCGTCGATCGCGGAGAAGGACGGGGAAGCATTCGATCTTCGAGGTATAAAACCGGAATTTCATACTGATATTTCTCGAACCATTCGGGATTCGTCATGATATCTCGAATTTCTAAATCAAATGGAATCGTGTGAAGCTGCTCTAATTTCTCTTGCAGCCCTTCACATAAATGGCATCCCGGCTTACTGTACAGAATTAATCGCATTGTTCAAGCCAAATCATCGTTCAAGCCAAATCATCCCCGCATCTTATGACAAAAACCGTTCTGATTACAGGCGCATCGACAGGAATTGGTCGATCAACCGCGCTATTGTTTGCCCAAAAAGGTTGGACAGTGATTGCAACCATGCGATCGCCAGAAAAAGCCGATTGGATTACCGGAAATATTCATCCGCTGAAATTAGATGTAACGGATCTAGAGTCGATTAAATCTACGATCGCTCAAGCTCTCTCCCAATTCGGTTCGATCGATGTCCTGGTCAATAACGCTGGATACGGTTTAATCGGCGCGTTTGAGAACTGCTCACCCGAACAAATTCGCAAACAGTTCGACACAAATGTTTTTGGTTTAATGGAAGTCACCAGAGCGCTCCTGCCACAGTTTCGAGAACAGCGATCGGGCACGATTATCAACATTGCATCGATCGGGGGTCGAATGGCGTTTCCCACTTACACGATGTACAACTCGACAAAATGGGCAGTAGAAGGCTTTTCTGAAGGGCTTCAGTATGAATTAGAGCCGTTTAATATTCGCGTCAAAGTGGTCGAGCCAGGTCCAATTAAAACCGATTTCTACGATCGTTCTCCCGATGTCGCCAAGTCTGAAATTACGGACTATGACGAGTTTGTAAATCGTGTCTTGGCAAATCTCAAAAAAGCAGGCGAACAAGGCGAACCTGCGGAAGTTGTGTCGGAAACGATTTATAGAGCAGCGATCGATAACTCGAATCAGTTGCGCTATTCCTGCGATCGACTCGGCAGCGTCTTTCTGACGTTGAGAAAAGTGCTACCAGACAACATCTTCAGCATGATAATTCGCAATGGAATGACTCGTTAATGCAGCGGGAATTCGTTAGACTTCGTTTGTAACAGCTAACGCCCCCTAAATCCCCCATTCTGGGGGACTTTGAGCAAGAAAAATTTCCAGAATTCTAAAGTGCTTTCCACCTTCAAAGTCCCCCAAATTTGGGGGATTTAGGGGGCATTCGCCGCCACCAACGAAGTGACTGATTACACGCTCCATCTAACGCAATTGAAGCTGAGACACTTCATCCTGCGCCAGCGTCAAATACCGTCGAGTAATATCCGAAAAAACCGCTTCAGATAGTTGAGTCTCTTCCAGTTTGACACCGAGAACACGAGCATTCATTAAGTACGATCGAGTCAGATTTGCGCGACTCAAATTCGTCCATTGCAAGTTCGCACCATGCAGAAAAGCCGCTTCTAGATTCGCTCCCGTGAGATTTGCGCCTGCAAGATTGGTTCCTTGCAAGTGAGCCTCACGAAAATTTGTGAACGATAACGTCGCACCCTCCATATTCGCGCCACTCAATTTTGCTGCACTCAAATTAATCCCGCTTAGATCAATTCCTCGCAAATCAACGCCGTTCAAAAACGCTTCCGCTAAATTTGTTTCGCTCAAGAACGCATTATGTAGCGTTGCACCACTCAATCTTGCACCTTGGAGATTTGCCCAATTCAGATTTGCACCTTGTAAGTTTGCGCCTCTCAGATTCGCACTGAGCATTTTTGCACCACAAAGATTTGCTCGTTCTAAGATTGCGCCACGTAAGTTGGCATGACTCAAATCGGCTCCACTGAGACGCGATCGAGTAAAGTCCGATTTGACCAAAAACGCTCCATTCAAATGCGCTTTGGTGAAATCTGTATCGGCTAAATTCCCTTCCGTGAGCTTTACAAATTGGAAATTCGACCAATTGAGATATGCACCTTTGAGATTCGCTTTCATCAGAAACGATCGACCCAAATTTGCACCTGTCAAATTGGCATTTTCGAGGTTGATATCGACGAGTGTGAGATTACTCAGGTCGGCATTGCTCAGATTCACGCCTGAAAAATCTCGATCGCCCCATTCGTATCGCCGCAATAGCTCCGAAACTTCCATGACTTGCCCTTTCAATCTATGCCGAGTTTAATCTTTTCTTCCAAATTGAAGAGCAATTTCCCCGTATTGGGCATCGAATGTAATAGAGAGAAATACTCCGATACAGAAGTTTAATCTTGCAGATGTGAGAACTGATACGCACCGACTACGGAAAGCGCGATCGCCATAATCAATAAAACGGGAATCACAAACCAGGGAAATTGTTCGATCGATAAGTACGCTGCTGCTCTTAGTCCCAAAGTTGTGTAAGTTAATGGCAATAAATAAACGATCGCTTTTAACGCCGCTGGTAAAGTTGCTGCATCAAAGAAAGTTCCTCCTAAAAATGACATCGGGACGATTACGAAATTGTTATAAATCCCAACCCCTTCTAAAGATTTGACGTTCAATCCAACAATCACGCCTAAACCTGCAAACACTGCACAATTCAAAATCAGAATCAGCAAGAATAACGGATTCAGGAAGCTCCAAACTTTACCCGTAAACAGTACTGCGACTAAAATCACTGCTCCAGCCGTCAGCATTCCGCGAATAATTCCCGCCATCATTTTGCCAAGATGCACTGCCAACGGATGAACCGGAACGAGTAGAATTTCTTCAAACGTTTTCGTAAATAATCGATCGCCACAGATCGAAAATGTCGTGCCCCCGAAACTAATCACCATCGAAGACAGCGCTACCATTCCCGGCAGAATAAATTGCAGGTAATTGTCTCCCGCGCTCGGTTTCGTTACCGTATCCAGCGAACTCCCTAACCCCAATCCAAACGCCAAAATATAAATCAGCGGCGACACTAAACCTGAAGCGATAATCTGGGTCACTCTCACCCGCAGATCGAGCCAATCGCCCCAAAACACAGTGAGGCTATCTTGCCATAGGGTTGAAAGTGAAGAGCGCTGGAGAGTCGATCGCATAAAACACAAAACGTTACAGTCTCACTATTTTTGCATTAGAAAGCGCGATCGTACTTCCATCAGTGGCAAGAATCTACTGTATACACCTGAATTGTTTTCGCTTCGTTGCAGTCGGCTAATGCCCCCTAAATCCCCCAAATCTGGGGGACTTTGAGCAAGAAAGATTTCTTGAATTCCAAAGCGCTTCCAATCTTCAAAGTCCCCCAGAATGGGGGATTTAGGGGGCGAACCCTACCCCATCAAAGCGCAAAACCCATCCTCTACACACAGTCAGTGGCAAGATCGCGTCGAAATTCGCCACAATAAACAGAATAAAGTCTGGAGATCGTGCGGTGAGTTTGCTGCTGGTTTTTCTATTTATGGGTCTAATCGCATATCTGTATTTGCAATATCAGAACTATAAGATTCGATCGATTCTCAACAGCAATGTTGTGACGGTTCAAGGAGCCGAAGATCGTTACCCGAATCTACCCTTGAGAAATTTCGCAGTGCCGCATCGATTTCGCGGGCCCGATCGCGTTCAAGTCGTGTTCCCCACGATTACCGATAAAGGCGATGTGGAATACATCTACTCATGGCACAGCTTAAAAGATGTTCAACCGATCGCACTCTCGCCCACGCATCGCCAAAACAAAGTCCGTGTCATGGCAGAACTCGCCCCGGTGATCAAAGAACATTTGAAACTTGAACAAGATACGATCGCGCTCGAAAATCAATCGATCAAAATTAATAAACTGGCAGGATTAGTTGCCGTCTCTGATATTTATTCTTCGCAGTTAGACATTTATGAAAGAGCGATCGACGAAACTGAAAAACTGATCAAAAAAGTTGAAGAACTCAGTGCCGTCTATGTCCGAATCGTTCGAGAAACCTTAATCGGAACCCGAATTGCCGATTTCAACCCCGATCTTTTACTCGATTTGCACGTTCCATTAGATGCCCAATACGAGCGCGTCAAAGCCGAATATCAACACATGAAAGACACTGCCCAAGCCTATTACGAACTCCTCAGAGAAAGCCAAGGCTTGAACCGCTAGAATAGAAACTCAACTCCTTCTCAATTCATCTCCTATGAAGCGTAGACCCCGAAACAATTCCTACAACGACGATCGGTACAATCGCTACGATCGAGAAGATAACTATGAACCGAATCGAGGAAAACCCCCTGTGAAACAGTCACCCTCATGGTTTAACGCCACTGCGATCGGCATCATCGCAGCTATTTTTGTTTTAGGAATTGGGGTCGGAATCGCCTTTAGCGCTGCCACTCCCACAAATTCAACGAGTTTAGTGACAAACTTGCAACTCGACCAGAAAGCACCAAACCCGGATATCTGCATCCAAAATGGTGCGAGCGCGATGGCTGTTAGTACTCGCCTCTATGTGACGCTGGTTCCTTTCAAAGTCTTCGTTGCTCAAGCTGCGATGGAACCTGCCTGCATCCTGAGACGCGCGAACTGGTCAATTCTTGAACAGCGCAAACTCGTCTCCGGTGAGCAAACCCGCGACTGCCGCAATCGAATGAATACTTTTGGCTATATTGGCGATTTGAACAATAAAGACAAAGTATCGATCGATTGTGTATACCAAAGCGATAGTGCCAAGAACCTCTTCTTAGATGGTGCTTCAATTCCCACCCTCGGTAGTGACGAGCAGTTCTAACCATGACACAAACCCCGCTCAGAGTGACTTCACAAGACCAGCATATTGTCGTATCTGGAACCTGGGAGCAATTCAAGTCGATTCAGAAAGGATTTGAAGACTCGCGCGGGGTTCGTCTGTTTTATTACGCGGGAACGATCGAGCTTCTCATGCCTGGACGCGAACACGAAATTTTTGGACATATTGTCGGCTGTCTACTGACCTTATTCCTAGCGAAGAAGGGAGTCTTCTTTCAGCCGACGGGCGCAATGACTCAAGAACGAGAAGGAACTGTATCGGCACAGGCGGATCAGTCTTACTGTCTAGGTTGCACTAAACCGATTCCTGATTTATCGATCGAAGTCGTCTTTACCAGCGGCGGCGCGAATAAGCTCAGACGATATCAAGCGCTTGGCGTTTCAGAAGTTTGGTTCTGGCAAGACGGAGTTTTAAGTTTCTATTGTTTAGGAATAGATGGATACGAACAGCGCAATTGCTCTCAATTTGAAGAACTAAAAGACCTCGATATTGATCTACTAAAACGCTGTATTCTCATTGCCGAAACAGACGCAGGCGAAGCAATCCGAGTTTTTCAACAGGGAATTGGCTGATTCTGAATTTCTCAATTTGCACCGTTGCTCGATCGCAGCGGTGTTTTTTATTGTGTTTAACGAGAAGTTCCACCGTTCATAACGTGCCCTTAACCCGATCGCTGATGCGTTTCCTATATGCTGATCACTGGTCTACGGTGTATTGATTTTTGCATCGTTCACGCTTGACAGTTCACTTCTCGATCAACTCAGTATGTCTAATTTCTACGAAATTATTGCAAAAGGCGGGC